>DJXY01000069.1 GCA_002449915.1 Oribacterium sp. UBA6992 | reverse complement strand
CTGAATACTTCCAGCGGCAGGGATGCGTACATTCTCCACGGTTTGCATCCCGTCCTACAAAGAAATTGGACAGGAGACATCTGCCGGAATATGAGATGCACATAGCGCCATGCACAAATGCCTCGATTTCCATTTCCCCCGGAATATGCTTCCGTATCTCCCGGATCTCCTCAAGGCTCAGCTCTCTGGCACAGACAACTCGCTTGGCTCCCAGCTTCCACCAGAACAGGAAAGTTTCATAGTTGGTATTATTTGCCTGGGTGGAAATATGCAGATCCACCTCCGGCATGACTTCCTTTGCAATCATAAACACGCCCGGATCAGCGATCAGCACTGCATCGATCCCGGTGGTCTTAAGCTCCTCAAAATATGCCCGAACCCCGTCCATATCATAATTATGCGCCAGAATATTGGCGGTTACATAAACCTTGACATTTCGGGCATGGGCGATCCTGACACCTTCGCGGATCTCCTCCATAGAGAAGTTTTTGGCATTGGCTCTCAGTCCAAATGCCTCACCTCCCAGGTAAACTGCATCCGCGCCATAATTTACTGCTGTCTTAAGTACTTCCAGCGAGCCTGCCGGAATCAAAAGCTCTGTCTTTCTCATCGATCTTTGAGAGATCATGCTGTATTTTCCTCTTTCTATCTTACTTATAATCCTATTTCTATCTTGTTGTTATCTTCCTGGTACCGCGTACTGATGGAGATACCATCCCCAATAGGCACGATCGCCGTTTCCAGCCCCTCCGTATGCTTCAGTGTATAAAGATACTCCCGCATCCTTGCATGAATTGTACGGTCTCTGCGCGCAATCTGATAGCGGCTCTCAATAATACTGCCCTCCTGGAGGATATTGTCACTGACCAGAACAGCTCCGGGCCGCATTAAGCGCATGAGATAAGGAAGCCACAGCGGATACTGTGCCTTTGCCGCATCCAAAAAGATAAAGTCAAAATTCTGCTTTTCCTCTGTAAGACGCCTTAAAAGTTCTCCGGCATCGCCCTCGACCAACGTAATTCTGTCATGATACGGCGAATGCATAAAATTCCGCCTTGCTTCCCGGATCCTTGGTTCATAACTCTCCACAGTCAGTATTGTAGCACTCTCCGGCATTACCTCCGCCATAATAAGCGCAGAGTATCCCACCGCCGCGCCGATTTCAAGAATCCGCTTTGGATTTATGATCCTTATGAGACACTTAAGAAGCGCCGCCGTTTCGTCCCGTATGATCGGGACATCTGCTGCAAGCGCTTCTTTACGTACTGCTTCTAAAATTTCACTTTGATCCGGCTCCAGCGAATGAATGTAATTTACGAGCCGTGCGTTGGTAATCAAGTCCTTATTCTCCCTCGTTGCCTCCGCCGATTTCCTCGACGCCGTTCTCTCCTGCGGATTCGGTCTCTGCCCCGGCAGCATCTGCGTTGACAAGATCCTTCTGCTTCAGCTCCTGCAGCTTTTTGCCCTCATCTGTCAACTTACTGATAATATCTGCAGTAGTCATGGACGTATTTAGTGTATAGCTGCCCGGTTCAAAAACGCCCTCATAGAGGCGGGCCTGCAGTACAAATGCTGTTGTATTGTCTATAAGCCCGTCCTTCTTAAGCATTTCCGCGATCTGCCTGCTGCTCTGTCCATCCGAGATTTCCACGGAAACATCTGTACCCGGCTCCTGCTCCATGGCATGCTCATATAAGAGACCATGCCCGAAGCTGTAAACCCGGCTGATTCCAAGAAACAGAAGCCATACCACCAGCGCAGTGACAATCACCCGGATCGCAAGGCTTACCATAGCATCAGAGGTTCTGGACACCGTATTGCGATGCGACATAAATCAATCAGACCTCCATGATAACCGGTAGAATCACCGGATTTCTCTTGATGCGCTTCCAAAGGAAATCAGAAAGACTGTCCTTGATGATATTTTTAATCTTACCCCAGTCATTGACATGCCGTACCAGACAGTCATCGACGGCATCCTGTACATGTACCCTGGCTTCTTCCATCAGATCCTCGGATTCTCTAACATATACAAAGCCTCTGGAGATAAGATCCGGAACCGCCAGAAGGTGCCCTGAGTATTTTTCCAGGGTGAGTACCACAACAATGATACCATTCTGTGCAAGATTCTGACGGTCACGAAGCACGATATTACCGACATCACCGACACCAAGGCCATCCACAAAGATGCCTCCTGCCTGAACATGATCCTTGACCTCCGCGGTAAGCTCTCCTTTTTCCGAGGTGAACTCCAGTACATCGCCGTTTTCCAGCATAAGGCAGTGATCCTTCTGGACTCCGACTGACTCGCAGAGCTTAGCGGCTGCGCGGCGGTGATGATATTCGCCGTGTACAGGAATTGCATATTTCGGCTTAACGAGTGAGTACAGAAGCTTTAAGTCCTCGGCGCAGGCATGCCCGGACACATGCGTATCCTGCATGATCACCTCTGCATGCTGCATATACAATTCATTAATAACCTTATCCACAGCCTTTTCATTGCCCGGAATCGGATGAGAGGACATAATCACCACATCGTTTGGTGTAATGCGGACCTTACGGTGCATGCCGCTTGCCATGCGGGACAGAGCCGCCATGGACTCTCCCTGGGAGCCGGTCGTAATCAATACGGTTTTTTCATCCGGATAGTCCTTAAGGTTCTCAATATCAATGAGCGTCCCCTCCGGGATCTTGATGTACTCAAGCTCCTGTGCCACACCTATGACGTTGACCATGGAACGTCCCTCGACCACAACCTTCCGGTCATATTTTGCCGCCGTATTGATGATCTGCTGTACACGGTCTACATTGGAGGCAAAGGTTGCCACAATGATCCGGTTATTACGGTGCTCTCCAAAGATCCGGTCAAAGGTTGCCCCAACCGTGCGCTCCGACATAGTAAAGCCCGCCTTTTCTGCATCGGTGGAGTCGGACAGCATTGCAATCACGCCATTCTTTCCAAGCTCTGCAAATCTCTGGAGATCAATCGGGTCGCCGAAAATCGGGGTGTAGTCGATCTTAAAATCTCCCGTATGGATAAGCACACCGGCAGGTGTATAGATTGCAAGCGCTGCCGCGTCCTGAATCGAGTGATTGGTCTTTATGAACTCGATCTTGATATCCCCAAAATTTATGGTAGATCCGAACTTCACAACCTTGGTTTTTACAAGCTTGTCAAGTCCATGCTCCACAAGCTTACCCTGGATCAGCGCAATCGTCAGTCTTGTAGCATATACTGGAACATTGATCTGCTGCAGCACATAGGGCAGTGCGCCGATATGATCCTCATGTCCATGTGTAATAACAAATCCCTTAATCTTATGCATATGGGCTTTAAGATACGTTATATCTGGGATGACCAGGTCAATGCCCAGCATATCGTCCGAAGGGAACGAGAGACCGCAGTCAATAATGACAATGCTTTCTTCCGTCTCGATCGCCGTAATGTTCATGCCAATCTGATCCAGACCACCCAGCGGGATAATTTTTACACTTCCGTTATTTTTCATTTTTACCGCCCCGGACCTATGTCCTCTGCTGCTTACCACTCTGTCTCGACTCTCCGTCTTTACCTCGGTTTCCTTACTACTCTGCGCCGGCTCTTTGAGCACCTTGGTTAGAGCCACGCTTGCTGTCCGTCTGCTTTTTCCGGATCCCGGCTCTCTGCGTCCGGTCCCGGATCTTCCCGTCCCTGATCCGACGGTTCTTTCCTCCGCATGGCTCTCACCGGGCTCCGAGCTCCGGGAGACGCGCCTGCTCGTATGTCTCAAACCGTTCTTTTGTGAAACACTATTGCTGTTGCTATTGTTACTACTGCTATTGTTGTTATTACTCTGATTATTATAATTACTGTTATTTCTCAATCGTGATACCTTCTCCTTCTAAAAGCCGGGAGAACACATCCATCACCGCATCCGCTTCCTGATCATCCACAAATTCGTACTCTGCTTCCGCAGCATCTGCATCAGAAATATCCTTCATGACATAGCAGATACCATCCTCATCTTCCTCAGCATCTGTCACCAGGATATAATGCACTCCCTGGATCTCGGTTTCCTCAAGGATTTCAAGCTCTAGGCTTCCGTCTTCACCGGACAGCCGGATTCTGTTTCCTGCCATAGTTTCTCCTGCCTTCTGTGATTCTAATGTTTAAACTATCATTTTCTGATCATACACTTTACACTTATGATCTTTTACCATTGTGCACATCGTCCAGATAGGTCTGTAAAATCAGCCCGGCCGCTACCTGGTCAATGACTTTTTTCTGCTCGCTTCTGGGGATACCGCTGTCATCCAGAATTTCCTGAGCCGCTACGGTGGTAAGACGTTCATCCATAAATATAATAGGGACCTCCGTCCTGAGACTCAGCTTCTCCCGAAACTCTCTCGTTTTACGGGCTCTCTCTCCCTCCGTATCATCCATATTAAAAGGAAGTCCGAGTACGATTCTGTCCACCGCATACTCCCGGACAATTTCCTGTATCTCCGAAAGTGTTTTACGAAGCATGGACTCACGCTCTCTCGTAATTGTCTTAAGTGGCTGCGCAATCAATCCTGTTGGATCTGAAATGGCAACTCCTACCGTTCTGGATCCATAGTCCAGCCCTAAAATCCGCATACACATCCTTTGCTTTAATGTTATAAAAGAAAGTCTGCCCGGTTTACACTGGACAGACTTTACCATCAGAAATTATCATTTACTAAGCCGACACTCCACGTAGGTATCCACAAGTTCCTCCAGAATCTCGTCTCTCTCGACTCTCATAATGAGGCTGCGCGCACCCTTATGGCTCGTGATATAGGTCGGATCTCCGGACATAATGTATCCTACAATCTGATTCGTCGGATTATAGCCCTTTTCCGTTAAAGCTTCATAGACCTTGGCAAGGACATCCTTCACATCCATGCTATTGTCCTGCATCGGTCGGATAATCTGCGTACTGGTTATATCATTCATCGCGTCACGTCCCTTTAATAACTTTTATCATTTTATAACAAATTAACACTGTCCGCAAGTACATAAGTCTTACAGATTTTATTGCCATGGACCCTGATTATTTCACCAATTTCACCTTGCGCCCGGCTCCGATCCGTAAATGGAATCAGATATTTCACATATTCCTTGTTAAAGCCGGTAAGATATTCTCTACCATCCACAGTAATGATCTCTTCCGGCAGGACCTCATCCGTCTGTTCCAGGAATTGTCTCCGAAATACATCCGACTGGATCCGGTTCATAGAAATCAGCTGCTCTGACCGCTCGCTCTTAACACGATCCGTGATCTGCTCCGGCATCCGGTCCGCCACGGTTCCATGCCGCCTTGAGTACTTAAAGACATGAAGCTCATAAAAGTGCATCTCCTCGATAAAACGACGGGAAGCCTCAAAGTCCTCCTGTGTCTCTCCCGGAAATCCGACGATCACATCCGTTGTTATGGCGACCCTTGCAAATGCTTTCCGCAGAAGTTCCACACTATGCCGGAACGATGCTGTGTCATAATGCCGGTTCATAGCCCGCAAGGTCCGGTCACAGCCGCTTTGCAGCGATAGATGGAAATGCGGACAAATCTCCGGTATTGCACGAAGCCTCTCCACAAAGCTCTCCGTGATAATCCGGGGCTCAAGGCTTCCGAGCCGGATCCGCTCAATCCCGGGAACCTCTGCCGCTTCCTCGATCAGATGCAGAAGTCTCGCTGATGGAATATCGTGGTTCATGACATATTCATAGTTCTGATCATCAAAATCTATACCATAGGAGGACAGGTGAATGCCTGTCAGCACAATCTCCTTATATCCCCTGTCCGCAAGCTCCCTGATCTCGCGCAGAGTGTCCTCCTCAGAGCGGCTCCGGATCCTGCCCCGGACATATGGGATGATACAGTAGCTGCAATACTGGTTACAGCCATCCTGGATCTTGATAAAAGCACGGGCACGATCCTCAATTTCACCCACTCTCAGATTCTCG
>DJXY01000044.1 GCA_002449915.1 Oribacterium sp. UBA6992 | reverse complement strand
AGGAGGTCTCTGTCTCCGGAAACAATGGTGACCTCACAATGCCCGGACTGCTCTCTTTTGGCTATCGTACCCAGGATATCATCTGCTTCATATCCCTCCATGGTAAGGATCGGAATATGCATGGTCTTAAGAACCTCCTGGATCAAAGGCACCTGCTCCTTAAGCTCCTCAGGCATAGGCTTGCGGGTACCCTTATAGGCAGCATAAAGCTTGTGCCGGAACGTGGGTGCATGCATGTCAAATGCAACTGCCAGATGATCCGCGTTTTCCTCATCCATCACCTTAAACATGATATTGAGAAACCCATAAACCGCATTTGTATGCAGTCCCTGTGAATTGCTGAGCTCCGGGATCCCGTAAAACGCCCGCGAAAGTATGCTGTGTCCGTCGATTAGTAAAAGCTTGTCCATACTACTTTTGTCCCTGTCTTTCCGTTAGTATCCCAGCAGCCAGACTCTGAGCTGCATAAAAAGGATGATCATCGTTTCCCAAAACACCATGGTATCTACAGCATATCGGCAGATACGGACTGCCGCCACCTTCATAAGATGGAACCGCGACTGTTCCAGTGTATGCCGAAATTCACTGTCCAGGTCCATGCTGTCCTCATCATTTTCACTGTCCAGTCTGGCAACACCGGAGTATACCATGTGCGTGATCCTGAGTTCTTCCATACAATCCGGACATTCCTCCAGATGTTCCATGAATTTTTTTAAGGTTTCATCGTCCAGGTTATGATTCAGATAATTAAAAATGCACTTCCGTGCTTCCAGACATGTCATATTTCTGCTTGAAAATCCTTCTCCGATATGGTAATTTATATAAGTTCGATGCCGCCATGGCGGAATGGCAGACGCGCCTGACTCAAAATCAGGTGGGGGCAACCTCGTGCCGGTTCAAGTCCGGCTGGCGGCACGCATTTTTAAACAAAGGGAACAGCTTTTGCTGTTCCCTTTTCTTTTGTTGTACTTGTACTTGGCACCTTTTAAATTGCTTTGCGCTATGGCTTATTTCGTACCAAAAATCCGGTCTCCCGCATCTCCCAGTCCGGGGCAGATATAAGCATTTTCATTAAGGCAGCGATCCACATTGCCGATATAGATCTGGATATCCGGATGCATTGCAGAAAGCTTTTTAATTCCCTCCGGTGCAGCAATAATGCAGATAAATTTGATCTTTTTGCCCCCATGTCTCTTGATCTGGCTGATGGCATCCACGGCAGACCCGCCCGTTGCCAGCATCGGATCACAAACAACAATGGTTCTCTCCTCAATCGGACTCGGAAGCTTACAAAAATACTCTACAGGCTCATGCGTACTCTCATCCCGGTACATACCGATGTGTCCGATCTTAGCCGACGGAACCAGTGCGGTAAGCCCGGAAACCATCCCGAGACCAGCTCTCAGGATCGGAACAATGGCGAGCTTTCTACCGGCAAGCATCTTGACTGTTGTGTGCTCAATCGGCGTATCCACCTCCACATCCTTCATCGGAAGATCTGCCAGTGCCACAAAGCCCATCAGCATGGCAATCTCTTCTACCAGCTGGCGGAACTCATTGGTACCCGTATTTTTATCTCTGAGAATGGAAATTTTGTGCGTAATCAGCGGATGATTGAGAATGTGAACATTCTCCCCATAAGTGTTGTCCATAACCGTCCTCCTTTTTTCTTTGGCTGGATCTATTTTATTACAAACTCCCGGAACTTTAAACCTTTTACGAGTCGATTACTGAATTTTCCTCAATCTGCCTTTGGCACAATATCATCCTTGGCTTTGTAAATCATATGCGCTGATACACACCCTCTTACAGAACTCAGCGGATAAATATTTGTGTCTCTGCCAATGCAGACACCCGGGTTTAAGACGGAGCCGCAGCCTACTTCCACATGGTCTGAAAGCATTGCGCCTACTTTTTTAAGTCCGGTTTCGATATCGCCATCTGACGCATGGATGACAACAAGCTTTTTGTCCGAGCGCACATTGGAGGTAAGAGATGCCGCACCCATATGAGACTTATACCCGAGGATGGAATCTCCGACATAGTTATAGTGCGGTGTCTGTACGGAATCAAAAATTATGACATTTTTAAGCTCACAGGAATTGCCCACAACGCAGTTTTTCCCTACGATAATATTTCCTCTGAGAAACGCACAGTGTCTGACCTCCGTCTCCGCACCGATGATAATCCACTCGGAAAGAAATGCCGAGTCAAAAATTTTAGCTGTTTTATGAACCCATACATGAGGCTTTACCTCCCGATATTCCTCCGGATCCAGCGTAGGTCCATAAGATACAATAAAGTCATGGATCTTGGGAAGCGCCTCCCATGGATACGTAATTCCCTCAAATACCGCTCTCGCTTCCGTGAAGTTCAGATCATACATCTTTTGGATCGTAAGTTCTTCTTTAGTCATAGTTTTCCTCTTTTATTTAAAGATATTTGTATATTTTACAGCCGTATACATATTTTACAAATCCGGACATGTCACATAATTATGTCTCATAATATCTTATAATCTGGTGTTTTTTATCGCATTGGTTTTGGTCCGGACAAAATGCTCAAGCTTATCCATATATTCCTGCTCCGTGATTGTTCCATCAGCTACATAGCTTAATCCCTTTTCCCACGATGCCGTGAGTTCAGGATTTAACAGCTGCCTGACAGAAGCCTTCACCACCTGTGTCACCAGCTCTCCGAGTTTTGTTGGTGTCAGGACCTGTGTCTTTTTATTTAGCGCTATATAACCGATTTTTTCAAGCTTCGTCAGAATGCCTGCCCGGGTCGCTGAAGTTCCGATCCCCGCGCCTTTGATCTGCGCTCTCAGATCATCATCCTCAATCAGATTACCGGCATTTTCCATCGCAAGGATCATCGTACCGGAGGTATATCGTTTTGGCGGTGCGGTTTCACCTTCCTTCATCTCCATGGTCACGAGCTTAAGCTTCTGTCCCTTCTTAAGCCGGAGCAAGGTCTCGGAAAAATCCGCCTCCGGTTTTTCATCCGAATTGCCATCCTGCCCCTCACCAGCATCTCCATCGGAAGCTTTATCCGGAGTTCCTGCGTTTTCCGCCTGTCTCCGCACCTCTGCAACCGTAAGATACCCCGGCTCCTTCAGGACTTTGGAGTTTGTCACAAAGCTTTCTCCATCCGAGACAATACTAACATTCATTTTCTGATAAACCGCCGGCGGATAAAAAATGGATAGAAATCTACGGACGATCAGTTGATATACCTTCTGCGTAAGTGGCTTCAGATTCTGATACTCCCTCATGCCCTGTCCGGTCGGGATAATGGCATAGTGGTCTGTGATCTTTTTATCATCGGTGTATCTTGATGAACCTATGCTCTTTACCGAAGCAAATGTAAGTACTTCCCCCGCATAGTTTGCAAGCGGTGCAAAATTTCTAAGTCCACTGATATTTTTCTGAATCTCCTTGGCGACTGCAGAGGATAGTACACGCGCATCGGTTCTTGGATACGTCGTCAGCTTTTTTTCATATAATTCCTGCGCAATGGCGAGCGTCTCATCCGGATTTATTTTAAACATACGGGAGCAGTCATTCTGAAGCTCGGCAAGATTATAGAGCAGCGGCGGGGTTTT
>DJXY01000036.1 GCA_002449915.1 Oribacterium sp. UBA6992 | reverse complement strand
AAAAGGAGCTTGCCGAGCACAATATGCTGGTGGATCTCGGACGTAATGACATCGGTAAAATCAGTAAATTCGGGACGGTCCGGGTAGAAAAGTATCACGAAATCGAGCGCTACAGTCATGTCATGCATATCGGTTCAACGGTGCGTGGAGAAATCCGGGAGGATCTTGATGCACTGGATGCCGTAGGCTCGATTCTGCCGGCGGGGACACTCTCCGGTGCGCCTAAGATCCGTGCCTGTCAGCTGATCAATGATCTGGAGGATAACAAGCGGGGGATTTACGGCGGAGGAATCGGCTATATCGATTTTGGTGGAAATCTGGATCTCTGTATTGCGATCCGTATTGCCTATAAGAAAAAGGATAAAGTCTTTATCCGGAGCGGTGCCGGCATTGTAGCGGATTCCGTACCGGAAAAGGAGTATCAGGAGTGCATCAATAAAGCAGCTGCAGTGGTTACAGCGCTGAAACAATCGGAGGTGGAGGACTTATGATTCTGCTGATAGATAATTATGACAGCTTTACATATAATTTGTATCAGATGCTTGGCGCCATCGAGCCTGAACTTAAGGTCATTCGTAATGATGCCATGCGCGTTTCGGAAATCAGAAAGCTGCATCCGGATGGCATTGTGATTTCTCCCGGACCGGGACGCCCGGAGGATGCCGGCATCTGTCCTGCCGTGATTCAGGTGCTTCGGGGACAGATTCCGATTCTGGGAGTCTGCCTCGGTGAGCAGGCGATCTGCCTTGCCTATGGTGCTGTCGTAGGCTATGCAAAGGAGCTTATGCATGGCAAGCAGTCCATGACCAAGCTGGATCTGACAAGCCCGCTGTTTCAAGGACTGCCGGCGGTCATCCCGGTGGCAAGGTATCATTCGCTTGCTGTAGAGCGGGATACGCTGCCGGAGCTGCTTAAGGTTACCGGCGTTTCGGAGGATGGAGAGGTTATGGCTGTGGAGGATCGGGAGCATCTTGTGTTTGGACTGCAGTTTCATCCGGAATCCATTATGACCCCGGACGGAGACAGGATTTTAAGAAATTTTGTCCGGATATCTAAGACAGACAAGGAAGCTAAGAAAGAGAGGAGAGACGCATGAAAAATATCCTGGAGGAGCTTGCAGACTATGCCTGGATCCGGGTACAGCAGGCAGAAAAGAAACTGCCACTTAAGGATCTCAAGGCACAGGCAGAAGCACTTAATCCAAATACCGGATTTCCGTTTGAAGCAGCACTTAAAACTCCGGGTATGAGCTTTATCTGCGAATGCAAAAAAGCGTCGCCATCCAAGGGTCTCATCGCAGAGGATTTCCCCTACGTGGATATTGCAAAGACCTATGAGCAGGCAGGAGCATCTGCAATTTCTGTACTGACGGAACCGAAATGGTTTCAGGGATCGGACCGGTATCTTAAGGAAATTTCCGAGGCGGTCAGCATTCCCTGTCTCCGCAAGGATTTTACGGTAGATGAATATATGATCTATGAAGCAAAGGTTCTGGGAGCAAGCGCAGTGCTTCTGATCTGTGCAATCCTCCAGGAGGATACGATCCGGCGGTATCTCGAGATCGCGAATTCTCTGGGGCTTTCTGCGTTGGTGGAGGCACATGATGCAGAGGAGCTTGCGATGGCCGTACGGGCAGGCGCAAGGATTATCGGTGTCAATAACCGGAATCTAAAGGATTTTACGGTGGATATTCATAACAGCATCCGCCTGCGGGAGCTGGTGCCTGAGCAGGTGCTCTTTGTCGCAGAGAGCGGGATCCATACAAGACAGGATGTGGAGGAGCTGGAAAGAGGCAGAGTCAATGGCGTCCTGATCGGAGAGCAGCTGATGCGGGCAGCGGACAAAAGAGCAATGCTTCAGGAACTAAGGGGAAGGTTATAACTTTTATTCCAAAGTGATATTGATTCAGGCGCATCACGGAATTGACATTTCAGAGGCGATGCACTAAATTGATAACAACACAAAAGACAAACCGTTGAAGCGGAGATAACGGTAAATATGATCTCACAGAGAGCCCGCGATGGTGGAAATCGGGCAGACCCCAGTTTATCAAATGGACCGCTGAGGGCGCAGGGAAAGAGCAACGAGGAATTACTTCAGAGCTTTAGTATGCTGCGACGTGTTGGATTACGTTAGTATCCGGAGATATGCTGGTATCTCGCAAGCGCACGATTCACAGTCGTGAAACAGGGTGGCACCGCGAATTTTTTCGTCCCTGGCAGTAGAATTAGTTCTTTTATCTACTGCCGGGGACTTTTTTAATACAAAACGGTCCCTCGCTGCCGAGGCCAGAAGGGCAGAGCCCGGAAGGAGAAATTATGATTAAAGAAGCGATTGCTAAAATTGTCAACAAGGGAGACCTGAGCTACGATGAGGCATATACGGTCATGACCGAGATTATGACTGGACAGACGACACCGACGCAGAATGCGGCATTTCTTGCGGCACTCTCGACCAAGTCCACCAAGGCGGAAACCATTGATGAGATTTCCGGCTGTGCAGCGGCGATGAGAGAGCAGGCAACTCCGGTCCCGCATCCGGGGATGGAGGTACTGGAGATTGTCGGAACCGGTGGAGACGGCGCGCATACCTTTAACATTTCCACGACCGCAGCCATGGTCATTGCGGCATCCGGAATCAAGGTCGCAAAGCATGGCAACCGGGCGGCATCCTCCATGTCCGGTACAGCGGACTGTCAGGAGGCGCTGGGAGTGGATATCCAGCAGGATCCGGATAAGGCGCTGAAGCTTCTTCAGGAGGTTGGTATCTGCTTCCTATTTGCACAGAAATATCATGCAGCCATGAAGTATGTCGGTCCGATCCGTAAGGAGCTTGGTTTCCGTACGGTTTTCAATATACTTGGACCGCTAACCAATCCGGCGAGTCCGGAGTATTTCCTCCTTGGCGTCTATGACGAGTATCTGGTAGAGCCAGTAGCAAAGGTACTTGCCAAGCTTGGTGTAAAGCGTGCCTTTGTAGTATACGGGCAGGACAGGCTGGACGAGATTTCCGCTTCTGCACCAACGACCATCTGCGAGCTTAAGGACGGTTATTACCGGACGGATGTGATCCGGCCGGAAGACTTTGGGCTTACACGAGGTAAAAAAGAGGAGCTTGTCGGTGGGACTCCTGCGGAGAATGCCGACATCACAAGAGGCATCCTGAGCGGCATCATCAAGGGCACCAAACGAAATGCAGTACTGCTCAATGCCGGAGCGGCACTTTATATCGGTGGTAAGGCAGACAGTATGGCAGATGGTGTAAAGCTTGCCGAAGAACTCATTGACAGTGGTGCTGCCATGGCAAAGCTGGAGGCATATGTCAAGGCATCCAATGAGCAGTAATGCACCTGCAGCAGGAGACTGGATGACAAAAATAAAGATATGCGGACTCCGGAGGATGGAGGACATCACCATCGTAAACGAGCTTCAGCCGGAGTATATCGGTTTTGTCTTTTGTCCGTGCAGCCGCCGCTATATAAAACCGGAGGAGGCAGCAAGATTAAGAGAGAAGCTATCCCCCGGGATCCGGGCGGTCGGAGTCTTTGTAGATGCATCTGTGGAAATGGTTTCAGATCTGATCCGGCAAGACGTCATCTCGATTGTGCAGCTTCACGGCAGGGAAAATGCAGCATATATTTCGGAGCTTCGGGAGAGAACCGATGGCAAAGCCCGGATCATTAAGGCAGAGCTGATCCATACAGAGGAGGATCTTCGGAGAGCTTCCGGGAGTACAGCGGATTCTGTTTTACTGGATGCAGGACTTGGAGCAGGCAAAACCTTTGACTGGCAGCTGCTGAGAGATTTCGGGAGACCATATTTTCTTGCCGGAGGCTTGACCATTGCCAATGTCTCCGGCGCAGTCCGGACGCTGCAGCCGTATGCGGTGGATGTAAGCTCCGGTGTAGAGACAGACGGATATAAGGATCCGGCAAAGGTAGAAGCATTTATTACTGCAGTGCGGGAGGCGGATGCCGCGGGCAGAACCCGGCAGGAAGCATCGGCATAACAGTCGCATAATATCTGCAGATGAAATTTACGCACATACTATTTGTATAAGCTGGAAGATATCAATGGAGGAAAGAAAATGTCCAATTCAAAAGGAAGGTTTGGAGTACACGGAGGACAATATATTCCGGAAACTCTGATGAATGCCGTGATTGAGCTGGAGGATGCATATAACAAGTATAAGGATGATTCGGAGTTTAACCGGGAGCTTACAGAGCTTTATAATGATTATGCCAATCGTCCATCCCGCCTCTATTACGCAAGACGCATGACGGAGGATCTGGGAGGTGCCAGGATTTATTTAAAGCGTGAGGATCTCAATCATACCGGAGCGCATAAAATCAATAACTGTCTGGGACAGGCACTGCTCGCAAAAAAGATGGGCAAGACCCGCCTTATTGCCGAGACAGGTGCCGGACAGCATGGAGTCGCCACGGCAACGGTCGCGGCACTGTTTGGAATGGAATGCGTTGTCTTTATGGGGAAGGAGGATATGGAGCGGCAGGCACTTAATGTCTATAAGATGCGGCTGCTCGGAGCGGATGTCGAGCCGGTGACAACAGGAACCGGAACCCTTAAGGATGCCGTTTCCCAGGCGATGCGCGAGTGGACCTCCAGAATCTCGGACACACATTACTGCCTCGGATCGGTCATGGGACCACACCCTTTCCCGACCATGGTTCGGGATTTCCAGGCGGTTATTTCCCGGGAAATCAAGCAGCAGATGCTGGAAAAGGAAGGGAAGCTTCCGGA
>DJXY01000171.1 GCA_002449915.1 Oribacterium sp. UBA6992 | reverse complement strand
GATGGGTAACTCCGAGGTTGGCCATATGAATATGGGCGCCGGCAGAATCGTATATCAGGAGCTTACCAGAATTACTAAGTCCATAGAGGATGGAGACTTCTATAAAAATACAGAGCTTCTGAGAGCCGTAAATAACTGTAAGGCTAAGGACTCCGCACTGCATCTTTTTGGACTCGTTTCCAATGGAGGCGTGCATTCTCACATTGAACATATATACGGACTTCTGGAGCTTGCAAGACGCAATGGGCTGAAAAAGGTTTATCTGCATGCATTCCTGGATGGTCGTGATACACCGCCGGATTCCGGTAAGGAATTTTTAAATGAAGTTCAGGCTAGGATGGCGGAGCTTGGTGTAGGAGAAATCGCAACGATTTCCGGACGGTATTATGCCATGGACCGGGACAAAAACTATGACCGTGTTTCTAAGGCATATGAAGCGATGACACAGGGAACCGGCAAAACTGCAGCAAGCGTTGCGGAGGCCATCCAGTCCTCATATGATCATAAGGTGTTTGATGAGTTTGTTGAGCCATGCGTGATCCTCAAGGATGGTAAGCCTACTGCGATCATACAGGATGGGGACTCCTGCATATTCTTTAATTTCCGTCCGGATCGTGCACGAGAACTTACACATTGCTTCTGTGACGAGGATTTCAGCTTCTTTGAGAGAGGCAGACGGATTGCGACGACTTTTGTGTGCTTTACGGACTATGATCCGACCATTCCAAATAAATACATTGCATTTCCAAAGCAGTCGGTAACAAAAACACTTGGTGAATATGTCTCCTCTCTGGGACTTCATCAGCTTCGTATTGCGGAGACCGAGAAATATGCGCATGTAACATTTTTCTTTAATGGTGGTGTTGAGGAGCCAAATCCCAATGAGGACCGGATCCTTGTACCAAGCCCTAAGGATGTTCCGACCTATGATCTCAAACCGCAAATGTCATGTCCGGAGGTTTGCGATAAGCTGGTTGCTGCCATCGGCTCCGGAAAATATGACCTGATCATCTGCAACTTTGCGAACCCTGATATGGTAGGCCATACAGGCGTGATCCCTGCGGCGGTTAAGGCAATTGAGGTAGTGGATCAGGCCGTCGGCAGAGTTACAGAGGCGGTGAAAGCGGTCGGAGGTCAGATGATGATCGTCGCGGATCATGGTAATGCGGACATGATGATTAACTATGAGACTGGTGAACCATGGACTGCACATACAACCAATCCGGTACCGTTTATCCTGGTAAATTCCAATCCGAATTGGAAACTAAGAGAAGGTGGAGCACTTTGTGATGTTGCGCCGACTTTGCTTGAGATGATGGAACTTCCACAGCCGGAGGAAATGACCGGAAAGTCACTGATTATAAGCAAGTAAGTTGCGGGAGACAGAAAATGAAGATAGGAGTTTCAACCGATTCCGGCAGCGGAATTACCCAGGCAGCAGGCAAAGAGCTGGGAATCCGTGTTGTTCCGATGCCTTTCCGGATTGATGGAGAGGAATATTTTGAGGATATCAATATTACGAGAGAGGAATTTTTTGATAAGCTCCAGCATGACGCCGAAGTTTCTACATCTCAGCCGGGCATGGAGGATCTCATGCGGGTCTGGGATGAGCTGCTAGAGGACAATGATCAGGTCGTGCATGTCCCGCTTACCTCCGGACTATCCGGAGCTACGCAGACAGCAATCATGCTCTCGCATGATGAGAAGTATGAGGGGAGAGTCTTTGTTCCGGATGACCGTGGGGTTTCTGTCACGCAGCGCCAGGCGGCTGTTAATGCCACCTTACTGGCGGCCCGTGGGTATGATGGAGCCAGGATCATGGAGATCCTGAACCGGGATCATGACCGGAATCAGATTTATATCGGTGTGGATACCTTGAAATATCTTAAAAAGGGCGGCAGGATTACACCAATGGCTGCAGCAATAGGAACACTTCTGCACATAAAGCCTGTGCTGGGGATTACCAACGGAGGTAAGCTGGACTCCTATACCAAGGTACGGACGAGCAAGATGGTCCGGGATGCGATCATCAAGGGACTGAAAACCGAGCTTGCCGGTCGTCTCCAGGACCCGGAGGGCAGGAACTGTTATGTATGCTCCGCCTATACGGATAATCCGGAACAGGCAGCAGAATTTGCCGAGGAGCTTAAGGAGGCATTTCCAAATCGCCTCAATGACGAGATTATTGTAAATCCGTTGTCGCTTCTGATCAGCTGCCATATCGGACAAAATGGTCTTGGAGCGGCTGTGATTGAGCGTACACCGGAGCTTATGGAGTAATTTCTTACATTATAGAGGTTTACAATTGAATTATCGCAGACCATGTTTACTGATGGCAGTGATGTTTGTACTTGGAGAGTGTATCAGTGCAGAGGAAACAGGTCCGCTTTTGCATGCTTTGTCGGGAGCAGCAGTGTTGTTTCTGACAGGAGCAGGTCTATTACGGAAAAAAGTAAGGAGGGGTGCAGCCGCACTTCTCCTTTTTGTGTTTTTACTGGGATTCTGCCGGTATCATATTGCAGAGCAGGGTTTTAAGAAAAATCAAAGCCGCATTTTATATTTTGGAGAGCTCAACGTAGCTCTTACGGGGAAGGTCGTCGCATATTACGGCAGCAAGGATACATATCGTGTGATTTTATCCGGGAGTATGCTGTCCAGTGCCTATGGCAGTCTCCGGGTGCTTCCGGAGACTGCAACGGAAATGCAGCGTAAGAGATATGACCAGCCGGTAGGCAGGATCATGGTATATTTGGATGCGCCGGCGGATGTCTATCCCGGGCATGAGGTCAGGATTACCGGTAAAATGGCACAGGAGGAGCAACCGCAGAATGAAGGTCAGTTTGATTACGGCCGTTACCTCCGTTCACAGGGAATCAGCGGAAGCATGTATGGGAAACGTATGGAAATCGTCGGAGGAGATGTACTTCCGTTATGGAAGATTTTGCAGCGTTTCCGGGAGTGGTGTCAGGAAGCATTCCGCACAATTTGTACCGAGAGTGGCAGTGGCATCTATCAGGCAGTTCTGCTCGGGGAGAGGGGAGAAATGCCGGAAGAGATCAGCAGGCTGTTTCAGGAGAGCGGCATTTCCCATATTCTTGCGGTCTCCGGTCTGCACCTCAGCATCCTTGGTATGGGTTTTTATAATATCCTGAGGAAGGGAAGGCTGCATCAGAAGGCAGCGGGAATTTTTGCCGGGATTCTGATTTTATTGTACGGGACTTTTACCGGCTGCTCCGGCTCTGCCATGCGTGCCGTGATTATGCTGCTCCTCCAGTTCCTGGCGCGTTCTATGGGGAGAACCTATGACATGCTCTCGGCAGTCGGAGTGGCAGCGGTTCTTTTACTTTTACGGAGTCCGTATCTGCTTTTTACCGGAGGCTTCCAGCTGAGCTTTGCTGCGGTGCTATCGATCGGACTTGCCATGGATCTGCCAAAACTCAAGTGGCAGATCGTAGAAACCATCCGCATTGCGCTGCTCCTGCAACTGGGAATGCTCCCGATTGTTTTGTATCATTACTTTAAGCTCCCTTTATATAGCCTGCTTCTGAATCTTCTGGTTCTTCCGCTCATGGGATATGTACTTGGAGGAGGCATACTTGCATTGGCTTTGTACCCGTTTTCAACATTGCTTGCCAGAGTGGCAATCGGCGGGGGTCATATGATCATTGCATTTTACAAGTGGCTGTGTGAGGCAGTCAGCACCTGGCAATATGCAAGCCTTGTCCTCGGGAGACCAGACATGGGAGATATACTGGTGTATTATGGCGTTTTGCTTCTGCTGTTCTGTATCCTCGAGAGACGCGGACGCAGACAGGAGAGGACCCCATATCTTGAAAGAGCTATTATACTGCTTATCATGTTTATACAGATATGGAACCTGATCCCAGATAAGCCACAGAAAACAGAAATAATAGCGCTATATGTGGGACAGGGTGACGGATTTATAATCAGAAACAGAGATATAGTGGTTACAATGGATCAAGGATCGACATCTGACAAGCATTTCGGGGAGAATGTTCTCGAACCATATCTTTTGTCACAGGGGATCTCCTGCATTGACGCAAGCATGATCAGTCACTGTGACAGCGATCATTACTCCGGAATCCTGTATCTGCTTACGGAAACCAGTGCAGTTCGGATCAGGAGGATGATCCTACCGGCAGCGGCAAAGCTTGACTCCAGGTATGATACGCTGAGACAGGCGGCAGCACAGCGAAATACGGAAATCGAGTATATGCAATCCGGAGATGAGATGACAGTTACGGAAGAGAAAGAAAAGGAAGAGGAGAAGCTGGCATTTCAATGCATTTATCCTGTAGACGATACACACATTGAGGATGCCAATACTCAGTCATTGGGGATCATGCTCACGGCAGGTCGTTTCCATATGCTGTTTACGGGAGATATGCCAAAGGAAGCGGAGGAAGTGATGCTTCAGGAGATGCAGCGGCGGAGGCTTGTGGAAGATATCGATGTGCTTAAGGTAGGGCACCATGGCAGTGCTACCAGTACATCGGAGCTGCTCCTTGAGACATTATCTCCGACATACGCTCTCATTAGCTATGGACGAAACAACGACTACGGACATCCCCATCAGGAAACGATGGAGAGGCTCCGGCAACGTGGAATCAGGCTTCTGGAGACGGCCAGGCTTGGAGAGATCCGCATAATTCCAGAACAGGACGGAAGTATCCGGCTTTATCATTATCGTAAGACAGCAGGATAAAGCCGGATGCATAAGACGGAAAAGACAGTAAAAGTATTACGTCAGGATTTATGTGTCAGGACATAGAGTAAAATAATAAAAGTAATAAAAAGGACCTTCGGCGGGTTAGTCCGAAGGTCCTCATGAGTAACATATGATTAAAAACGTTCCAGGTACGGCCTGAAATCAAACCTTGTAAAAAAACGATGTTAGGTAAAATAAATGTGAAATGCCGGATGAAGCATTATGCCATAGCAGAAACTGCCTTGGACATATGTGCAACCTTTCTGGATGCGTTGTTAGCCTTAAGGATGCCCTTGCTGTGTGCCATAGCAACCTTCTTCTGCGCTCTTCTGAGAGCTTCCTGTGCAGCTGCCTTATCACCAGCCTCCACTGCTGCGTAAACCTTTTTAATATAGGTCTTTACCTCGGAACGAATTGCCTTATTGCGCTCGTTCCGGTCATTGCCGATTAATACTCTCTTTTTTGCGGATTTAATATTTGCCATTTTGATGCCACCTTTCTATAATTTGAGGTGTTTTCAAATACCTGGACACGGACAGTTTGAAAACATGCTCAATTATCATATATAAAGGTATTTCACTTGTCAAGAACAATTCCCGGGCAAAATCAAGGGAAATCAGGGGATGCAGCGGTTTTTTATGGCAAAACCGGTCAGGGTATGTTAGGATTACTAGCGAGCTTTCACAAATAATAGGAAACAATTTTTGGACAGCAATATTCAGAAAGTAAAATCGAGTCAGTAATTTTCGTTTTCATTTCATTTATTTATATAGGAGAGAAATTTAAGAAAGATGACAACAATAGATCAGAGCAAAATCCGGAATTTCTGTATTATTGCCCATATCGATCACGGCAAGAGCACGCTGGCGGATCGGATTATTGAGATGACCGGCACATTGACACAGCGGGAGATGCAGGAACAGGTGCTTGACAATATGGAGATCGAGAGGGAACGTGGCATCACGATTAAATCCCAGACAACCCGTGTCATTTATAAGGCAAAGGATGGGGAAGAGTATATTTTTAATCTGATCGATACCCCGGGGCATGTGGATTTTAACTATGAGGTTTCCAGAGCCCTGGCAGCCTGTGATGGGGCAGTCCTGATTGTTGATGCGACACAGGGCATCCAGGCGCAGACGCTTGCCAATACCTATCTTGCTCTGGACCATAATCTGGAAATCATGCCGGTAATTAACAAGATCGATCTTCCATCGGCAGATCCGGACCGGGTTGCCGAGGAGATTGAGGATGTTATTGGCATTGAAGCCATGGATGCTCCTAGGATTTCCGCAAAGACAGGACAAAATGTGGAGGAAGTACTGGAAGACATTGTAAAAAAGATTCCGGCACCGGGCGGCAGTCCGGATCATCCTCTGCAGGCGCTGATTTTCGATTCGGTTTATGACAATTACCGGGGCGTTATCATTTTCTGCAGAATCCGTGAGGGTAGAGTCAAGGTGGGGACCAGGATCCGACTGATGGCTACCAGTGCGGAATTTGACGTAACCGAGGTGGGATATTTCCGCCCTGGTCAGTTTACGCCATGCGATGAGCTGTCTGCTGGTATGGTTGGCTATATTACCGCATCTATTAAGGATATCCGTGATACAAGAGTTGGTGATACGGTGACAGACGCAGTCAATCCCGCGGAGAAACCACTGCCCGGATATAAAAAGGTGCAGTCGATGGTCTTCTGCGGTATTTATCCTGCGGATACTATGAGATATCCGGACTTACGAGATGCGCTGGAAAAGCTGCAGCTTAACGATGCGGCGCTCCAGTATGAGCCGGAAACATCCCAGGCACTGGGCTTCGGCTTCCGTTGCGGATTCCTCGGTCTTCTGCACCTGGATGTTGTACAGGAGAGACTGGAACGCGAATATAACCTGGATCTTGTAACCACGGCGCCCTCAGTAGTGTATCATGTCTATAAGACGGATGGCACTATGATGGAACTCTCCAATCCGGCAAATCTCCCGGATCCAGCGGAAATTGATCACATTGAGGAGCCGATTGTCGAAGCGGAAATTATGGTGACGCCGGACTTTATGGGATCGATTATGACGCTTTGTCAGGAGCGTCGCGGCGTGTACAAGGGTACCGAATATATTGAGGCCAACCGGGCAATTCTGAAATATGATATGCCGTTAAACGAAATTATTTATGATTTTTTTGATGCCATTAAGTCCCGGTCCAAAGGCTATGCTTCTTTTGACTATGACCTTAAGGGGTATGCCACCAGCAAGATGGTAAAGCTGGACATCCTGGTGAACCATGAAACAATAGATGCGCTTTCCTTTATTGTACATGCGGATTCTGCTTACGAGCGCGGTAAGAAGATGTGCGAGAAGCTGAAAAATGAAATCCCGAGACAGCTTTTTGAAATCCCGATTCAAGCTGCGATCGGTGGGCATATTATGGCGAGAGAAACCATCAAGGCGCTTCGCAAGGATGTGCTGGCAAAATGCTATGGTGGTGATGTTTCCCGTAAAAAGAAGCTTCTGGAAAAGCAGAAGGAGGGCAAGCGCAGGATGCGTCAGTTCGGAAATGTAGAGATTCCACAGTCGGCGTTTATGCGCGTGCTGAAGCTGGATTCGGATTAATATAACTTGCGGTATGGAATGACAGAAATTCCATAGCTTAGAGTTATATGAAATATGACGATTCGTTTTATGGCATATATTGAAATCCTTTTTTTCTGAGACTATACTAAGTGCGTTAAGTGAAAGGAGATTTACCATGGCAAAGAAAAATCTTGACTGGGGTAACATTGGTTTTGCATACCATGTTACAGATAAAAGATATGTTTCCAACTGGAAGGACGGTAAATGGGATGAGGGAGCACTGATTTCCAACCCGGAAGTCACATTAAACGAGTCAGCAGGTATGCTGCAGTACTGCCAGCAGGTATTTGAAGGTATGAAAGCTTATACCTGGGAGGATGGCTCTGTTGTATGCTTCCGCCCGGATCTCAATGCAGACCGTATGTACGAGTCAGCACAGCGGATTGAGATGCCACCATTTCCTAAGGATCAATTCCTGGATGCTATTGATCAGGTTGTCAAGGGAAATCTGGATTGGGTTCCTCCATATGGATCCGGTGCATCTCTTTATCTGCGCCCGTATGAGTTTGCAACAGGCGTAGTGATCGGTGTGAAGCCTGCAGATGAGTACCAGTTCAGAGTTTTCTGTACACCAGTTGGACCGTATTACAAAGGCGGCGCAACTCCGATTGCCATTCAGGTCTCCGATTTTGACCGTGCAGCACCTCGTGGAACCGGTGCTGTCAAGGCAGGACTGAATTATGCGATGAGTCTGCACTCCTCTGTACTTGCGCATAAGGCAGGGTTTGCCGAGAATTTGTATCTTGATCCGGCAACCAGAACCTATGTAGAGGAGACTGGCGGTTCTAACGCAATTTTTGTAGATAAGGCAGGAAATCTTGTAGTGCCGAAGTCTCCGTCCATTCTGCCTTCTATCACAAGACGCTCGATCGTTTACCTGGCAGAGCATTATCTTCATATCCATGTTGATGAGAGACCTGTGAAGTATGAGGAGATCAAGAACTTCCAGGAGTGCGGTCTTTGCGGAACGGCTGCGGTTATTTCTCCGGTTGGACGTATTGTAAATCATGATGATGTTATCAATCTTCCGTCCGGTATGGAGAAGGCTGGTCCTGTGATCGGTGAGCTTTATGATACCATTACCGGTATCCAGAGCGGCAGAATTGAGGGCCCTGAAGGCTGGATCCGTCATATCTGCTGATTGCGATCCGGCGCGGCTCCAGCATGAGTAAAACAAGATAAGATAATTTAAGTAGGATAATTTAGGTAAATTTAAGTAAAATAAAAGTATCGGAAATGGCGTTTTATGCCATTTCCGATACTTTTTTAGTCCGGGATGGAAACTTAAGTCAGTAAAAAGTCACTGAGGATTGCATTGCTGACATTCATACCATGCTCGGAAAAGCGATAATGATAATTCTCATGGATCAGAAGCCCATTTTGTGTATACTGCTCAAGCTGTCGGCCAAATACGGTGTGGATATCCACGGAGAAGCGGCGAATGAACTCGAGCTCGGAGATCCCCTCGATCCGCCGTAGGCCTAGAAACATAAATTCTTCCATCTGATTTTCCCGGGAGAGAATTTGCATATTCTGATGCAGCCTTACAAAGCCATGCGCAGTATCTTCTGGGAGATCCATGTCCAGATATGCCCGGTAATCCCGGATATTGCTCCAGCGTATACCATTAAAATAAGAGGACGCGCCAAGCCCAAATCCCAGATAGGGAACATTGGACCAGTAGCCGTAGTTATGACGACATTCGTAACCGGGTTTTGCGTAATTGCTGACTTCATAGCGGCGATAGCCATATCGGTTGGTCAATTCCTTTGTGATCTCATCCATCGCGACATCCTCATCCTCTGATGGCAGTGACAGCGTCCCGGCAGCCTGCATTCGCTGAAATACGGTGCCCTCCTCGATAATCAGATTGTAGATGGAGACATGCTCCGGCTTCAACATCAGGACATTGCGCAGGGTTTTGCGCCAGCTGGCCGTGGTCTGTCCCGGGATTTCATTCATAAGATCGATGTTGATGTTTTGAAAACCCTCCATGCGGGCATCCTGGTAGCATTTCAGGAAGTCCTCAAAGATATGCAGCCGTCCGAGGGTTTTGAGCTCAGTGTTGTTTGCGGACTGCAGTCCGATGGAGATCCGGTTGATGCCGGAGTCCCGGTAGGAGGCAAACTTATAACGTAATGTGGAGGCTGGATTCAGCTCAATGGTGATTTCCGCGCTTTTTCTTACATTATAATGACGTCGGATGGTATAGATGATGCGGGAGATGCATTTCGGCTCCAGTATAGACGGCGTGCCGCCTCCTATAAATATAGTAGAGATTTCATAGGCAGCTGCGGATGGAGCAGACAGGGTGATTTCCTGACAGAGCCTGTTGATATAGGCGTCGTGCTCCTTCGCGTTTACGGGGAAGGACAGAAAGTCGCAGTAGTTGCATTTGCGTGCGCAGAATGGGATGTGAATGTATAGTTCCAGCTGTTTTGTATCGTTTACATTGATGATTTCATCTGACATGAAGCTATCTCCTTGAATGCTATTAAATGTAGCATAGCTTTTACAAATCCTCAAGCCGGACGGGGGATTTACCATTGCATTTACTCTTGCATAAAAATTTGTTATGGAGTACGATTACTGATAATTTCTGATATTAAAGCAATAAAGTAAAAAGAGGGGTAAGGATATGACACTTTCTACAATCGGCATGGCTGCAGCCATGATATTTTATCTGGCATTCATGCTATGGATCGGCTTTCAGCTCTCGGACAAAAATGATACAGCCGGAAATTTCTATCTTGGCGGCCGTCAGCTTGGACCGTTTGTGACGGCAATGAGTGCCGAGGCATCGGATATGTCCAGCTGGCTTCTTATGGGTCTGCCGGGGCTTGCGTATCTCAGCGGTATTGCGGATCCGGGATGGACAGCAATTGGTCTTGCGTTTGGTACGTATCTTAACTGGCTGCTTGTTGCCAAGAGGATTCGCGTCTATACCGAGGTGAATGATTCCATTACGATACCGGAGTTTTTTTCCAACCGGTATGGAGATAAGCGCAGGATTCTGACACTGATTTCCGCGGTGATCATTGTAGTATTTTTTATTCCGTATACCGGCTCCGGCTTTGCCGCCTGCGGCAAGCTTTTCAGCAGTCTATTTGGCATTGACTATCATCTTGCCATGATTGCAAGTGCCTTTGTCATCATGGGATATACGTCTCTCGGAGGATTTCTCGCGGCAAGTACGACCGATTTCATTCAGAGCATCATCATGTCGCTGGCACTGATCATCGTGCTGGTCTTTGGATTTAGCAAGGCGGGAGGCGTCGGTGCGGTACTGGATAACGCGAGATCACTCCCGGGATATCTCAGCATGCTCCAAAGTTATAATGCGGAGACAAACAGTGCTGCGCCCTATGGATTTCTTAATGTCATTTCCATGTTTGCATGGGGACTTGGCTACTTTGGTATGCCGCACATTCTGCTTCGGTTTATGGCGATCCATGATAAGGAAAAGCTGGTGCTGTCCCGCAGGATTGCTTCTGTCTGGGTTGTGATCTCCATGGGCGTTGCCGTACTGATCGGTATGGTAGGACTTGGCATGACAAAGACAGGTGCGATTGCGTCTTTGCATGGCTCTGCTTCGGAGACAATTATTGTAAAAACGGCGAGTCTGCTTGCAACACATGGGCTGCTTGCAGCATTGATTGCAGGCATTGTACTCTCAGGTATCCTGGCGTCCACCATGTCTACAGCAGATTCGCAGCTGCTTGCGGCGTCCTCTTCAATCACCAATGATATCCTGGTGGATTTTTTTCACGTCAAGCTGGATGAGAAGCAGATGCTGTATATCGCGAGGGCAAGCCTTCTGATTATTGCGGTTCTGTCCATCTCGATTGCCTGGAATCCGGATAGCTCTGTATTTCAGATTGTATCCTTTGCATGGGCAGGCTTCGGAGCTTCCTTTGGACCGGTTGTACTGCTGGCACTTTTCTGGAGACGTTCTAATCTGCAGGGGGCGATTGCAGGGATGCTGGCAGGCGGAATCATGGTATTTGTATGGAAGTATCTTGTGCGCCCGATGGGAGGCGCCTGGGGGATTTATGAGCTGCTTCCGGCATTCATTACCGCGATTCTTGTAAATGTTCTGGTCAGCCTGCTGACACCGGCACCCAATGTGACAATTACGGCGGACTTTGATGAAGTTAAGAAGATTATGAAGGAATCCTGATGGCGTATAAGAAAAACGAGGATCAGACCAGATACCTTAAACTTAATGAGGATCTGAAATCCGGACAGTATCAGCCGGTATATCTCTTGTACGGAGAGGAAAATTATCTGAAGCTCTCCTATAAAAAGATGTTCCGTAAGGCGATCGGCGGTGAAGATGAACTGAATTATACCTATTATGATGGTGCCCCGGAGCTGGATACACTGATCGGATCACTGGAAACCATGCCGTTTATGCTTTCCTCGGATCGTCTTGTGGTGGTAAGTGGCTCCGGCTACTGCATGAAAAGCGCTCCGGAGCGTCTTATTGAATATCTGCCTACGATGCCGTCCTCCAGTCATCTTATGCTGATTGAGGATGATGTGGACAAACGGAATAAGCTGTATAAGCTCATTCAGAAGCTTGGCTTTGTCTGTGAGCTCGGTGAGCAGGATCCCCGGATGCTTGCAGGCTGGGCGGCAAGGTATCTTGACCGGGCAGGGAAAAAGATCCGGAGCTCCACGATGACCTATCTCCTTACAAAAACCGGCAGCAGCATGGACAACATCGTGAGTGAGCTGGAAAAGCTGATCGCCTATACAGGAGAGCGGGATGTGATAGAGGACGCCGATGTGACGGAAATCTGCTCTCAGAATGTTGAGGACCGGGTGTTTGACATGATCTCGGAGCTGAGTCTTGGAAATACCGGCAAGGCAATGCAGTACTATAGTGACCTGCTGACGCTGCAGGAAGCACCGATGAAAATTCTTGCGCTCATGCGCCGTAACTTTAATCAGCTGCTTCTCACCAAAGAGAGCATGATGCAGGGGATGAACCGTAAGGATGCCGCAGAGTATGTGCATGTCAGTCCCTGGGTGGTGCAGAAGCTGATGGATCAGGCAAGACATTATACGCTGGAGAGCCTTGTTAAGTACATCTCCCGCTGTATGGATTATGATGAAGCCATTAAAAACGGAAATCTCACGGATCAGCTTGCGGTCGAGCTGCTGCTTACGAGCTGATGGCAGCAGATGATAAAATTGAAAGAAATTGTAAATTGACTTTTTACTTCCTGTACATTATCTTTTTACTATTATTATTTGACGCCATAATTTCTGGGAGGCTATTATGAACTTAAAAAAAGCAGCGGTATGTTTTATTACGATGGCTCTGACGGGGCTTGTGAGCGTACCGGCATTCGCAGATGAGCTTGGACCTGCCTTTAAAAATGGAACACAGATTACAATGCAGCAGGGCGCTCTGATCGCATCGGGCGCAGGGGATAGTAAGACTTCCGCAGAGGCTTCCGATCAGAATGCGCAGAAATCCGCGCTTCCTGCAGAGGTGAAGTCAAAAGATGCTGACACCACGACAGGCGCAGCTAAGAAAAATCAGAATAGAGCGGGAGAGACACCGGTAGGTGTAGTTGTTACCGAGGAATCCAAGGCTTATAGTAAGGGGACCGCTCTTGGAAACTTCCAGATTGTTGGATATTACGGAGAGGGCAAAACCTACTCCGGCGCGTATACCAGGGCAAACCACACCGTTGCTGCAGATACGGATGTTCTGCCGCTTGGCACAAAGATCTTTATCGGAGATACGGTCTATACGGTTGAGGATATCGGAAGTGCGGTCAAGGGCAATATGATCGATATTTACTTTGACAGCTATGAGGAAGCGGCGAATGTTACCCGCCTGGGGAGACGCTATGCTGATGTGTATGCCGCAGTTAAAAAATGAGATTACGTGCACTGATTTAAGCAATTTGTGACATTTCAGTAAAAACGTCCTCGTATTTATGGAATCGTAAGTTTCCGGTAAGAATTAAAAGGAAAGAATCACCATATTCTGGTGGTTCTTTTTTTATATATTTGTGCAATGTTGCAGAAATATATAAAAACTGCACAGAGGAAAAATCCGCTTTGCAGCTTCTCTCCTGCAAAATGCCTATCGCAGATTACTTGACAGACTCGTAAAATCCGCTTATCATGCGACGAAGTCGGGCTGAAATGATTCAGCTCGTATTTTTTTAGAGTGTAACGAATCGGATTCCGGATTTCCGGAGGAAAAGGAGGACATTTTTTGGGTCGTCGAGAACATAGCTTTTTATACATACGTGAGCTGCTTTTAGTGATTGCACTGATGCTTTTTCTGGGAGGCTGCATGAGCTTCACAGCATCTGCCGGTACCATCAAAGGAACCAAGGCGCTGTTTATCACAGCCGGTGCGGATGCAGAGGCGGAAGCAAAGGAAGCAGAGGAAAAGGCAAAGGCAGAAGCGCTCGCCAAGGCGGAGGCAGATAAAAAGGCACAGGAGGAAGCGGCGGCAGCGGCACGGCTGACACTCCCGGATGGCAGAACATTGACACCACTGGGTTCATTTAGAATCACCGGATATTGTCCGTGCTATCAGTGCTCGGAGGGACATGGCTCTGTGACAGCCATCGGGACCCGTGCGAGATCCGGACGTACCGTCGCCGTGGATCCGAGGGTGATTCCCTACGGTACCCATCTTCTGATCAACGGGCATGAATATGTTGCGGAGGACTGCGGCGGCGCCGTCAAGAGAAATCATATCGATGTATATTTTGACAGCCATCGGGAAGCTGCCAATATCCTTTACTATACAGAAGTCTATATTATCCGGTGATATATGTTTCCGGACCTAAGGCGCGAAATGTCATTTAAAAAGGGCATGAGCGCCTTTTTTCATACTTTTTTCACAGTTCTTTTTTGGGAAATCCCTTGACACCCTTTCGGACCTAGAGTATTATAACCAATAGAAATTAGCACTCTGCATTTTTGAGTGCTAACAAATCATTAAGAAGGAGGCAGTCAGATGGAATTGGACAATCGTAAAGTCGTGATTCTGACAACGATTATCAAAAACTATCTTGAGACCGGAGAGCCGGTCGGATCAAGAACAATCAGTAAGTATTCCGGACTGAACCTGAGCTCTGCCACCATTCGGAATGAAATGAGCGATCTGGAGGAAATGGGCTATATTGTGCAGCCGCATACTTCAGCCGGCAGGATTCCCTCTGATAAAGGGTACCGGTTTTACGTGGATCAGCTGATGCAGACGCAGCGGGATGAGCTTGATGATGTGAGATCCGAGATGTTCCAGAAGGTTGATAAGCTGGAAAATACACTTAAGACCCTGGTGAAGGCTCTTGCGGAGGATACCCATTACGCAGCCATGGTTTCCGGACCGACAGTACATACCAATAAGATCAAGTTTATTCAGGCATCGATCGTTGATGCACGGCGGCTGCTTCTCGTGATCATGCTGGAGGGAAATCTCGTTCGGACTGCGACAGTGAGCCTGGATGGCTGCGAGGAACTGGATTTCAACCGTATGCTGAGCATCAATATGCTGCTTAACGACGAGCTGGACGGGCTGACCGGCTCGGATATCACGGAGGGGCGGATCGCGCAGATTTACGCACGGACGAGTTTTAAGAAAACCGTGGGATCGATACTTGCAGCTATTCACAATATACTTAGTGTTAATGGCAGCAATGTCCAGATCTATACGTCCGGAGCAACCAATATTTTTAAATATCCGGAGCTTTCCGAGTCGGACAAGGCCTCCAAGCTGATTTCCGCGCTGGAGCAGAAGGATGAGCTGATTGAGCTTGTTCATGATGCCAGTGAGGATGCAGAGGAGAGCAGAAATCCGATTCAGGTATATATCGGTAACGAGTCACCGCTACAGAATATGGCGGATTGTTCTGTGATCACTGCCAACTATGAGCTTGGCAATGGTCTGAGAGGAACCATAGGAGTGATTGGTCCGAAACGGATGGACTATGAAAAGGTCCTTGAGGTTTTAAACAAGGTCATGAATGAAATGGACCAGGCGTTTCGGAAGTAGACATATATAGACAGGAAACGGGAAAGGAGCACATCTTGCAGGAAGAAGAAAAAAAGACTTCCCCGGAGCAGGGCACAGAAGAAGCCAGAGCCGGAGAAGCACAGGATACAGTAACAAAGGAAACAGATGAAGCAAAGGCAGCAGAGCATGTTGAAGCTTCTCAAAAGGAGGACGCTTCGGATGCCGAAGCTTCGGAAGCTGCAGAGTCCGGAGACCAGAAAACAGAGTCCAAGGTAAGAGATCTCCAGAAGGAAAAATACGAAAAGGAAATTGCGGAGTGCAAGGAGAAGTACTTAAGACTCTATGCAGAATTTGACAATTTCCGGAAACGATCGGAAAAGGAAAAGTCCCAGATGTTTGATATGGGAGCACGGGACGTTATAGAAAAAATCCTTCCGATTGTTGATAACTTTGAGAGAGCGCTGGGAACTGTGGAAAAAGAGGATGAGGACGATGCCTTTACCAAGGGCGTCCGCGGAATCTATAAGCAGATCCGTAAAATGTTTGATGATCTGGATGTAAAGCCGATCGAAGCAGAAGGCGCAAAGTTTGACCCTAATCTTCACAATGCCGTGATGACTGATACCGAGAGTGATGCCGAGGAGGATACCATTACACAGGACCTCCAGAAGGGATACACCTATAAGGGACAGGTTGTCCGTCATTCCATGGTGAAGGTAAAAAAATAAAGAATCATCATTTAACTGTTTTTATAAAGGAGATATGAATTATGGGAAAGATTATTGGTATTGACTTAGGTACAACAAACAGCTG
>DJXY01000084.1 GCA_002449915.1 Oribacterium sp. UBA6992 | reverse complement strand
CAAGACTCGCTACTGGTGGGTGGCTAACCCTTGCCAGACTGGCTTCTCACCAGTTAGACTACTCGCCCTTCGTCTGGGCGCACAATCCCGATGTTGCAATCCGCTTCGGAGCCATGTATACACCATATATCCTGATGCAGGGAGAGTGGGATCGTCTTGTCACCGCTATGTTTGTGCATTTTGGCTTTGAGCATCTTGCCAGCAACATGCTTGCCCTGATGGTCGAAGGTCCGATCGTCGAGAGATATTATGGTAAAATCCGGTTTCTTGCCATTTATGGCTTTGCCGGCATCTCCGGAAACCTTGCCACAATGGCATGGGATATTTTGAGCGGAACCGCACGCCTGTCCGCAGGCGCTTCAGGCGGAATCTTTGGACTTACCGCTGTATTTCTTATTTTTGCAATGCTGCCGGAATTACGCAGACTTTTCCCCATAAAACGGGTTCTTTTCTCCATCCTGATTTCTCTAAGCCCTGCGCTGGAAGATGGCTCCATTAATCTGATTGCACATCTGGGCGGTCTTTTGGGAGGATTTGTTATTGCAGGCTGCTTCGAATATATAAAAAGTCGGCATTATCGAAAATATTATAGCAGTCATTAAATTCTTAAATTTAATAATGATTTCTGTTATTTAATTGACAATATGCTCTGTCTTAGATATGCTATCTCTGTGACGCAAATGTCATTTTTACGAGGAGGATATCTCGATGAAGAAAGTTTTATCAGCTACTGTCGTATCTGCAATGGTACTTGGATTGGCTGCATGTGGTGCAAGCGGCAATGCAACAACTACTGCTGCTGCAGGAAGTTCAGCTGCTGCTCAGGCAGAGACTCTTAAAGGAGAAGCCGAAGGTTTTGGCGGTACCGTTACCGTAACCATTACCAAGGAAGGTGATAAGATCACCGCTGCAACTGTAGAGGGAAAGGATGAGACTCCGGATGTCGGCGGTAAGGCACTGGAGGAGCTTGGCAAGCAGATCGTTGCTGCCAATGGTTCCAATATCGATGGTGTTTCCGGTGCAACAGTTACATCAACCGCAGCTAAAAATGCGGCTGCGCAGGCACTGGGAGAGAAGGTAGAGACCGAGGCTGCCAGTGAAGCTGCCAAGGAAAGCACACAGGCTGCAGCAGAGTCCAAAGCTCCGGCTAAGGCAGAAACCACCAAGGGTGCAGATTTTACCGTAAAAGGAAAGATCCAGATCGGTGAAGCTCTGTCTGCCGCTCATGGCACAAAGTGCTTTACACAGACCTATGCTGTAGTAAGCGGTGATAAGGTCGTTGCTGCCTATATCGATGAATATCAGTTCATGGATCCAACTGCTGAGGGTGTGAATCCTGTTCCAAACTCTGATTCCGATTTCGGTCAGGGCTATGCGCAGGGTGTTGCGCTTGCTTCCAAGAGAGCATCTGCAGATTACTACTCCAAGAACATGAAGGAAAAAGCACAGGCTACTGTAAGAATCGATGACAACTACGATGCCATTGAAGCATTTGCTGCAGGCAAGACCATTGATGAAATCGAGAAGGCTGCCGGACAGGACAATGTAGTTGATTCTGTTTCTGGTGCAACACTTAAGGATACCGCAAACTATCTCAAGGCAATCGCCGAGGCTGCTAAGAATGCACAGAAGAATGAGTCTGTGGATTATGAAGCAGATGCGCCTCTCCGCTTAAATGCTGTCATCGGTGCTGCACACGGCACAAAGTGTTTCTCAACTGCAGCTGTTGTTACCGATGGAGAGAAGATTGTTCTGAGCTACATCGATGAGTTCCAGTTCTTTGATGCCGGCACAGATGGTGTGACAGGTGTTCCAAACTCCGATGCAGACTTTGCACAAGGCTATGCTGAGGGTAAGGTTCTTGGGTCCAAGAGAGTGAATGCCGACTATTATTCCGAGCTCATGAAGGAGCACGCACAGGCTACCACCAGAATTGATGACAACTACAATGCAATTCAGACCGCAGTAGATTCCATGACAATTGCGGATGCCGAGTCTCTTGCAGGCAAGGACAACGCAGTGGATTCCGTTTCCGGCGCAACGCTTGCGGATACCGCTAACTACATTCAGCTGATTGTTGATGGTGCCAAGGCATAATCACTGCATTACTGAAAGGCTTAAGCTGTAGTTTCCGTAAGAAATACAATTAAATCTACATAAGATTTCTAATGCAGATCAGTTCAATGACTGATCTGCATTTTTTCTGTCTATGACTGAGTTCCTCTTGAATGATCCTTTGATTTCAATCCCCGGGTATTTCCGGGTACTTCTGCTATTAACAGGTTCCAACTTTTTCTTTTCAGAAAAGATTTTTCATCATATAATAAAAAATACCAGCTAAAAAGGCACCGATCGTATGCATCGTCGTAACGAAATCACTCAACATCACCACTATATTACATTGTAAAACAAGCTGATCATAGGAGGTTTATTATGGAAACATATGGAGAGTATCTTGGCAAAGCTACGGGCAAGCTTGGCTTTGGTCTTATGCGTCTTCCGGTTCTGCCCGGCACGGAAGACATTGACATCGAGCAGCTTAAGGTCATGGTAGATCATTTCATGGCCGCAGGTTTTACATATTTTGATACTGCATATGTATATGGTGCCGGTGCTTCAGAAAGAGCCATTAAAGAAGCATTGGTGCAGCGGTATCCACGGGATCGTTTTACTTTGGCGACCAAAATGAACGCATCGCTTGGACACCCCAGTGAAGCGGATGTAAAAAAGCAGTTTGCCATTTCTTTGGAGCGGACCGGCGCGGGGTATTTTGATTATTATCTTTTGCATGCGGTGCAGGAAAATAACTATAAAACCTATACGGCATATGGCATCTGGGATTTTGTCCGGAATTTAAAGCAAGAAGGGAAAATACGTCACTGGGGTTTTTCCTTTCATGCAGGACCTGAACTTTTAGATGAGCTTCTGACGGAGCATCCGGATGTAGATTTCATTCAGCTTCAGATCAATTATGCCGACTGGGATAATCCATCCGTGGAGTCCCGCGCAAACTATGAGATCGCTAGAAAGCACAAGGTTCCTTTTGTAGTCATGGAACCCCTCAAGGGCGGAACGCTTGCCAACCCGCCGGAAAATGTCGCATCTGTTTTAAAATCCGCAGCACCAGAGAGCTCCGTCGCGTCCTGGGGCATTCGCTTTGCAGCTTCACTGGACGGCTGTATCACCGTGCTGTCCGGTATGTCTGACATCCTGCAGATGGATGATAATCTGTCCTATATGAAAGACTTCCAGCCTTTGACAGAAGCAGAGCAGCAGGTAATTAAAAATGCGCAGGAAGCTCTTGAGAAGCTGAATCTCATCAAATGTACGGCATGCCATTACTGCACTGCAGGCTGTCCTGTAGAGATGCACATCCCGGATATTTTTGCTGCGATGAATAAAAATCTTCTCAACAATCATCAGGGAGCGCTTGCCAGCTATGCCCGCGCAGTAAAGGATGGCAGCAAGGCTTCCGACTGCATCCGGTGTGGTCAATGCGAAGGTGCCTGCCCGCAGCGCCTGCCGATTATTTCTCTCCTTGAGAAGTGCGCCGCAGCTTTAGAGTAACAATGGAAACGGTAGTCAAAACGATCAAAGATAAAATAATTGCAACGAAATCAATACCTATGTATCAAGCATTAACCATAAACGAAATCATTGCCAAAACCGCCCGGCATCCGCTGACGCATGTCGCTGAACACAATCGTGCTGCAGTGCTGATCCCGCTGCTGGATATTGCCGGAGAGCTGTTTGTGCTGTTTGAAATCCGTAATGCAAGAATCACGCAGGGAGGCGACATCTGTTTCCCCGGTGGAAAAATCGAGCCCGGAGAAACGCCGGAGGAGGCCGCTGTCCGGGAAACCTCCGAGGAACTGCTGATACAGCCGCAGGATATTGACATTCTCGCGCCCATGCATGTGATTGAAGGTCCACGGAGCATTGAAGTCACCTCCTATCTCGGTCAGCTCCATAATTACAAAGCTACCTATGCTCCGGATGAAATTGACCATATCATCATTCAGCCGCTCAGCTTTTTTATGGAAACAGAACCGGTCATATGGCACACCCGTCAGAACACAGAGGTGAATGCTGACCTGCCCGAGGATCTCCGTAAATTTACAGAAGGCAAGTGGACCGGCGCCCCAAAAGATTATTATTTTTATCGGACCGAACGCGGCATCATCTGGGGTCTCACAGCAAAGGTAATGTATTATTTTGTTAAGTGCTTGAAAGAAAAGAAAGGAAGGTAGTATGGGTTTTCTGATGTTTCTTCTGATTCTCATTATCCTGGCACTTGCCGTGCTTATGTCCGTACTCGTGATTGTGCCGCAGGGTTACTCCTATGTCATGGAAATCCTCGGCAAGTATCATTCGACCTGGTACGCCGGACCTCATTTCCGGATTCCGCTCATTGAGAGAGTCGCCAAACGTGTCAATGTCAAGGAGCAGGTCGGAGACTTTGCCGCAATTGAAGCCATCACCAAGGACAATGTCATGCTGCAGGTAGACTCGGTTGTTTTTTACAAGGTACGGGAAAATGACGATAATCCGCGGAAATATGCTTATGGTGTCACCAATCCGGAAAAGGCGATCGAACTGCTCGCGGCAACGACACTGCC
>DJXY01000086.1 GCA_002449915.1 Oribacterium sp. UBA6992 | reverse complement strand
CTGTGTAACAACACAAGGACCAGCCTGAAGTACAGTTACCGGGATTAACACGCCATCTTCGTTCCAGATCTGTGTCATCCCTACCTTAGTAGCTAAAATAGCTTTCTTCATGTGTTCTCCTTTCTACAGCGGAACCAGTTTTACCCGGTTCATCCTAGAATCATTTCTTCTTCATCTTGATGTCAACGTAAACACCAGCCGGCATCTCCAGTCTCTGAAGTGCATCCATTGTCTTCTGGTTCGGGCTGATGACGTCGATCAGTCTCTTGTGAGTTCTCTGCTCAAACTGCTCACGAGAGTCCTTGTACTTATGTACAGCTCTCAGAATAGTGATGACTTCCTTCTTAGTTGGAAGTGGTACCGGTCCGGAAACCTGTGAACCAGTTTTCTTGCAGCTCTCCACAATTTTTGCGGCTGACTCGTCCACAAGAGTGTGGTCGTAAGCCTTGAGTGTGATTCTCATTACTTGACTTGCCATAAAAAAAGTCGCCTCCTATCGGAATTTTGACGATAAGTTGGTGACTGTACACGTAACCGTGCGTGTCCGTGAGCGAATACGCACAAAATCCGCCTGCTGTTCAGCGGATTAAATTGTAGTACAGTGACCTGCCGTCAGTTTTAATAACTCGACATTCGCTCCGTGAAGTTCTCCCGCATGACTTATACTTGGTTGCCGTATCAGGATCAGAGTAGGAACCGTTGCCGGTTCGCTGAGGTTCCGAAGAACAAATCCGTACGGATCTTGGCTTTCGTTCTGCGAGCAATCTTTCATTTCAACGCTATCATGTCACAGCGAATACTAAGATAGCATACTGATTTGGCAATTTCAAGCGGTTTTTGAGGGAAATTGTTTTTAATATCAAACAATTTTACACGAATCCGGGCGTTTCATTTAAACCCAGCCGTGCGTGTCAACCACAAGTGCTAATTCTACCTTGATTTGCCCGGTTTTGCAAGCACAAAAAAAGAGTGTTGAAGCCTCGGTACAAAAAAAGAGCGCTGAACTCTCAGCGCTCTGAAAATCCTATAAAGAATTATCATATCCGGATCAGTCATCGGTATCCCATAATACCGGAGCCTCCGGTGCAAAGGACTCCAGTGATCCGCTCACATTTGCTTTTAATGTGCCGTCACTGTTGGTAGAAACCTTATTGCTGTTTCCATCCTTAACACTACTTCTGCTCTTCATAACACGACCGGACTCATTAACCACATACTGCTTACCATTCACTGTGCAGAGCTGATAGTCCAGATCACTGTCCGCCTTCTGGAGCTTGCCTTTATAATAGAGGTAATCATCCTTAACACCTGTATAGCCCTTGCCGGTAGAATCAAAATAGCAGGTAATCTTCTCGCCATCGCCGTCCTCTACGGTCATCTTGCCGGTCTTGACAGAGCAGTCATTGCGGGAGGTGCCGCAATAGTAATAATCCGCATCGGAAGTATTGGTGCTTGTAGATCCCAGAACAATGCCGTACGCAGGATTTCCCTTTTCATTAAAGAGATATCTCTTGCTGTCGATTTTCTCTACCTTATAAACATCCGAGGTTCCTGCAACCGGGTGCCCGTTTCTCTTAAAATAGAACCACTCTACATCTCCTGTTGCAAGATCACTGCTGTTTCCTGAATTGTTATCGTCATCCGGACCTACTGTAGAATACCAGGTATTGTTAATTCTCTCGCCCAGCTTATACTTGCTGTCTGTCTTTTCCGCAAAATAGCTGTAATTTCCAAGCTCGGAGTCCTGCTTGCTGTCTGTCTTAGCCCAGCCGGTAACCATAACGCCATTTTCGTCGAAGCCATAGGTGACGTTATCAATGGTTCTGCTCACAGCTTCTTCATCATCAGATTTATACTTCTCTCCTGTGCGGGTGTTAAAGTAAAACCAATAGCTGTCTCCCTTATTATAATCGTCGTCATCAACATCCTCAGGAAGCGGCAGCTGCTTCCAGCCGGTTTTCATGGCACCGCTGGTAGTATCACAGTAGTAATTATCATTATCTACCCAGCCGGTCTGCATGATGCCCTGATCGTTAAAATAATAGTAGTAATCTCCAATCTTCTGCCAGCCGTCCTTACGCAGCGTACCGGTATTGGTTGCATAGTACCAGATGGTTGTGCCATTGTTGTCCGCCTTGATCCAGGAGTTGGTAACGGTGGATCCGTTATCATTTTGATAAATCTGCTCTCCATTGGAATTGGTCGTCCAGCCGGCAGCATATGCTGAAACCGCGGAAATTGCCGCGAGCATGCTGGTGCCTAACAAAAAGCCTGTGAGTTTTCCTCTCATAAAACATAACCTCCAAAGCCGGTATAAAATATCCAGCCGAAACATCATAAATTTACATTATGTTTATATCATAGCGTGCCATAAAAACAAATACAATCCCAATTATATTAATTGTTCTCATAAATTAATTACGATAATCTTACAGACGTAAAGTCTCTTTCGGCGATCTTGCATATGGAAAGACACGCAAAAATATAGCATTCTGACATTCGCATAAAAGTCCCCGTCATTTCTCCCATCGTCCGGAGCAGCCGCAGGGAAGTACCAGCCCGGTTTCTGTAACCGGCAGTCCGACTTCCTCGGAATGCACCACACCGCCAAGCTCCGGCACAAGCACCGTTGAGAGCATATAGCTCATGACTGCCGGCTGCAGACCTGTCGTATAGGAATTGATCAGAAAGAAAATACTGTCCTTTGTAAGCAGCTTTGCAGCCAGCTGAATCAGCGGATAGACGGCATCTTCAATTTTCCATATCTCGCCCTTGGGTCCTCTGCCATAAGAAGGCGGATCCATAATAATGGCATCGTACGTATTGCCCCTCCGGATCTCGCGTTCTACGAACTTGGTGCAGTCGTCCACAAGCCAGCGGATCGGCGCCGTATCAAGACCGGAACTCTGCGCATTTTCCTTCGCCCACTGCACCATGCCCTTGGAGGCATCCACATGTGTCACATGCGCACCTGCCTTAGCTGCCGCAAGCGTTGCGCCCCCGGTATAGGCAAAAAGATTCAGCACCTTGACAGGCTTGTCAATGCCTGCTGCACGGCGCCTCCCGATTTCCCCTAAGATTTTATCTGAGAACCAGTCCCAGTTTGCTGCCTGCTCCGGAAAAAGGCCGGTATGCTTAAATGCAAATGGTTTTAAATGGAAGGTAAGCTCCCGGTCCTTAGCGGGCAGCTCCGTAAGAAGCGCATAAACCGGTGCCACGCGCTGATACGTTTCCCGCGCGTTCTCCCTAAGTGTGCTCTTTCCCGTCCCGCCGAGGACATATGAAATGGTCCACTGCTCCGGCAGATGGAAAAACTCCCACTCTCCTCCGCCCTTCTGCGAGCGGTGATAGTGTCCATTCAGCTTTTTCCATGTAGGATTACGCAGCTCTGTCTGCCAGATGACCTGCGGATCCGGTCTTCTCAGGATATATTTTCCCCAGCGCTCCAGCTTGTCTCCGGAGCTTGTATCAATGACTTCATAATCTTTCCAGTGATCAGCAATAAACATAATTATACCGGCTCTCTTTCTCTACGTAATTGATTTTTAATGCCTCTATTAAACATTTCTATTTTGAATGTATCTATTTTGAATATCATCGCGCGTAATACCTTCGCAGGTGTGAAACCGGTAGGCTTATCTGCCTCCGGACAAAATCCTCCACACCATCGGCAGATATCTGCCAAGTATTTTTTTAAGGAAGCATGTCACAGCTACAGAAAGCACCGGTATTGCAAAATATACCATAAGCGCAAGCACGGCATGTTCCGTAAGGTCAATCCTGCATAAGGACAATATCAAATTTACCATTTTAATCAAGGGATAATGCACTCCATATAGAAAAAATCCGTTTTTCATAAAGTCCCTGACCTGAGGCAGATGGAACATACATAGCAGGAACCATAAAAGAAGCACCATGGCGCTCCTCTCGAGCACTCGTGACAAAGCCCAGAGTCCTATATTGCCTGTAATGGTTCCCTGCACCCCAAGCCACATGCAGACTCCTATCGTAAGCGCCATTGTGGCGATAATAGCAACGTTGCCGGTACAGGCTTTCCGCCCCGAAGAATTGCACTCCACGATATCCCGGCAGAATCTCGCCCCAAAGGCTCCTATGAAATAATAGAAGATCGCATCCTCGTTAATCTCCGGAAGATCCCACATGGTATAGATCAAAATAAGAACCCCAAGCATAACAAAAACTGCTGTCGGCAGCCTCCGGAGCAGAAGATAAAACACCGGTGCCAGCACCGTAAGCAGAATCAGCTGGTACAAATACCAGAATGTCGGATTATAGGTATAATGCACGGCTGCCGAGGACAGGTTTTGCAGTGTCAATGCTGCCTTCCCCATGACCCCGTACATGCAATATAAAATGACATTCCATGCGCCAAACGGCACCAGCAGAGACCAGAAGCGTCGTCTCCATTTATCCCCGATCTCCCGGAAATTATGGAGCGTCCGGAAAAACAGATAGCCGCTGATCATAAAAAAGCCGGGAACCGCCATTTGTCCGAGCTTATTGGAAAAGAGATTTTCTATCCACATGCCCGGATCCGCACGTCCGGAAAGCTGGATTGCCTCCCTTACCGTAGTTTCCAGTATAACATTACTATCTGCCAGATTTACCGCATGGATCAGGATGACAAGTAGAGACAGTAAGAAGCTCATGATAAAAACCCGCCTGGAAAATGCATCCTGCTCCATAGACACCTCCTGTCATTTTCCCTTATTGTACAGAAAAAGCAGACAGTCCGCAAGCTTGTAACGGAACGTCTGCTCTTGTTTACTCTTATTTCCTATTCTTATTTCTTATGCATATTTTTCTTATGCATATTTTTCTTATGCATATTGTGCGGTGAATGCTTCAGAGGTCAGTGTAAATCCAGTTCCATCTGCTGATTCTCTTCTGCTCTCCGCGCTTTATATTCTGTAACCTTTTTGGTGATCTTTGCCGCCGGATCCAGAATCTCGGAAATCGACATATCATGGTTGAGATTATCAATAATCAGCGCGATGTACTTGGACATATCTACATTGATATACCATTCTCTCTTAAGAAGCTCCGGGGTCTGATAAATCAGATTGGTCGTCAGTACTCCCGCCAGTGTTCCATTGGCATATGCCTCATCAAACTTCTCTAGACCGTTGGTAAACAGTCCGAAGGTGGTGCAGGCATACACCCGTTTCGCCTTACGGTCCTTCAGCTCCTTAGCTGTATCGATCAGAGATTCACCGGAGGAAATCATATCATCGATAATGATGACATCCTTACCCTCTACATTATTACCAAGGAACTCATGTGCTACAATCGGATTACGACCGTTCACAACCTGTGTATAGTCTCTCCTCTTATAGAACATACCCATGTCCAGACCAAGCACGTTGGCATAATAGATTGCTCTGCCCATACCGCCCTCATCCGGAGAGATAATCATCATATGATCCTTATCAATGGTCAGATCCGGGACATTGGCAAGCAATGACTTGATAAACTGATATGTGCAGGAAATGTTGTCAAACGAATCTCTCGGGATTGCGTTCATCACACGCGGATCGTGGGCATCAAAGGTGATGAAGTTTTCCACACCCATCGCACGCAGCTCCTGCAGCATCATCGCGCAGTCAAGCGACTCCCGACCTGAACGCTTATGCTGACGTGACTCGTACATAAACGGCATGATCACATTAATCCTTTTGGCTTTACCTGTGGTTGCCGCAATCAGTCTCTTTAAATCCGCATAATGGTCATCCGGCGACATATGGTTAACCTGTCCGAAAATGGAATATGTCATGGAATAGTTCATAACATCCACCATGAAGTAGAGGTCCATGCCTCTGACAGTTTCCAGGATCGTACCCTTTGCCTCTCCCGTTCCAAATCTGGAAATCTTGGTTGGGATGATATAGTTTTCCTTCTGGTATCCATTAAATGCAATCGTATGCTTATGCTCACTCTCGCGTTCTGCTCTCCACTCTGCAAGATAGTTATTAATCTTTTTACCAAGTGGTTCAATCGACTGAAGTGGTACAAGTGCAAGCGGGCCAACCGGAATCCTCTCAATAAATTCCGAAGTTCTGGAATCTGACATCTTTTCCTCCTGTGGACGTAATGTCCGAACCTACCAATGTTACCTAAGCATCTGCAATGCAGCATAGAAATATATACTAAAAGGCAAATAAAAGTCTGCCTTCAGCACCATGATCCAAGTCTCTATCCCAGCCTCTGGTCTCTGCCATAAAGCGGCAGGATCTCATAATCCGCCATAATACGAGAGACAATCCTGTCTCCATAGATATCCTTCATCCTGCGGAATGTCAGGTTTGTAGATATGATCACCGATTTTTTAAAGACCATCCTCTGATTGATCACATAAAACAGCTTGGATGTGGTAAAGCTGTTGCCAAGCTCTGTGCCAAGATCATCAATGATCAGCAGATCGCAGTTAAGGATCGCATCATTGATTTCTCTTGCCTGGTCACCGCCTGCCATGGTTCTCGATAGACTCTCAAAAAAATCGCTGCTTGTATAATATATCACACTGTAGCCGGAGTCCATCATTGCTTTGGATATACAGTTTACAAGGAAAGTTTTTCCCGTTCCGGGATTTCCCATCAGGATCATACTACCATGATTTTTATCAAAGTCCCGAACCCAGTTTATAAGATCATCCCGGATCCCACGCATATACTCCCGATTGGTTCTGCCTCCGGCTGAGGGCATCGGTGTTATATTATCAAAAACCGAGAGATCAAAATGTTCAAAATTCTGTACTTTGACAATTTGATCTACGTTAGACTGCTGATACAAAAGCTTCATCTGCATTGCCCGGAAGCAGTGGCATTTTTTACCATCCATGAATCCTGTATCCCGGCAGTCACTGCACTCATATCTAAGCTCCAGATAATCCTCCGGTAAGCCGTTGGCTTTTAACAGTTCCTTTTTCCGAAGACTGATGCCGCGGATCTTCTCCCGCAGATTCTTAAGAGGCTCCCGGTTTCCATGACTAAGCGCTTCTGCCGCCAGGACAGATTCTGTGCTGATTTCATCATCCAGACGCTCAAGCTCCGGAATACGCTGATACGCATCCCGGATCCGTGCTTGCTGATCACGGTAATCCTTCAGTTGTCTATCATTATAAACCTGTAGAATCTTATTATATTGTGCGTTAGTCAGTGCCATGCTGCATCCTGTTCAATACTTTTTGCTTTGCTATACTGTCATAGTCCACGTCTACGGCATCAAAGTTAAGAAAGCGGTTCGGTTTGGAGGTCTTTTTTGGTCTTGCTTTTTTGCTCTCAAAATCCCGGATCAGCTTTTTAGCCTGCTTCACAGTCGTGATCCCCTGCTCATGCCAGTCTATTGCAACGGTTTCAAGATATCTTGCAGAGGTTTTTTCCAGCCCGGCGCAGTATTCCAGCATAAATTCAATCAGCTCGGCGCTCATACCAAGCTCCCGGTACATATACTCCAGTGTCTCTACCTGTCTCGCCGTCGGCAGTGCCGGCAGGACATGCTTAGCCACAAAAAGGATACCTGCAAACTCCTCGTCATCCTTCACCGCATCCAGCGTACCCGTCATGGCTGCTTCCTGCACCTTCTGCTCGGAGGCTTCCGCCTCCTCCAGATGCTCCTCAGCAGCCTGGCAGGTTTTCTCCTGGCGGATTTCCGCATTGATTGTCTGTCCGGCGCCATCAGAAAAAATCCCCTGCTTCTCCCAGTAACGGACAGCTCTCTCGATATCATGGTCTGTCAGATTCAGGGCATCGGCGACATCTCTCACCTCAAACTGCTCTCCACGATGTCTCTGAATAAAAAGATAGACCTTGATATAATCCCCATTGGCATCTGCCATATACTTATCCAGGAAATCATTGGAAATACATGTTGCATGTACAGCTAATCTGTCGTCAATATTTGTGCCCATATTACACCCCCAAAACTCAATAGCGAGATGATATTAGCACACAAGCATAGACACATCAACCGAACTGCTCCACAACTTTATCCACCATATTTATCCACAGCACGGTGGATACAGTGGAGACCTCAAATGTCAAGTCCTGCATAAAACATTTTATATGCATATGGATATGCTTGCAATGTGGAAAACAACGACTTTTCGTTGTCAATAGTGTTGTCATTTTGTTTTTTTTTAGTACAAAGCTTGAGTTATCCACATTCAGGCTGTGGATTTCCTATGTGGATTGTGGAGTAAAAATAATTTTTCTCCATTTTTCATCCTTCCATAGGATTTGCGCACAAAGGGAATCTATCTGCACTCACATAGCTTGTTTATGATCCACTTCGACCGACAAAAAAATGAACATAAGCTGTGTTATAATTAGTTAGCAAGCAGATAGGAAGCAGATATAAGATAGCGCATCTGACAATATGTGGAGGATTTTATGAAACGTGATACTATTTTCCTGACAGTCGGATTTATTCTGGCAGCTGCCCTCATTACACATAGTGTATATAATCAGAATAAAAGCAACACTGTACCTGGAGCTGGAGCTGTATCTGCATTTGCTCCTGCATCTGAAAGTCCAGCTGAAACCATAAAAAGCACGGAAGAAGATGCCTTCACTTCCGAAAAAAATGCGCTGCTTTCCGAGCTTGATCATGCTGTCTATCCCTTACCGCCAAAGCTTGAGGACATGGGCAGTATGCAAAATTTTCCAGATCTAAGCAGCATTACGATAGAAGCCGATCCCAATACTGTGGCAACTGACGAAATGGCAGAAGCTATCATCGAACACATATTCTCTACAGATACAGGTTTACCGGGACGCCGTATCAATGACGACTGGGTCAAAAACTATGCTGATACCACAGCTGAAACAGTAGATGAATTCCGCCAGAAGACCAAAGAGGATTGGCAGGAGCGAATTGATATTACCTATCACAAAGAGATTCAAAGCTCGATTCTTGATAAGATCCTATCCAAAACCGATTTTTCGCTTTCTAAAAAATTGGACGACTTTGGATATGAAACAGCTCTATGGCAATTTGCCAATGATGCAAAAAATTCCGGACAAAGCATCCAGGAAGCTCTGGAGCAGTATAATGGCTTTACTGATCTTCATGACCTTCACGAATTTAAGTTACATCTCAAAACGGAAGGTGAACGTAATGCCAAAACAGCATTCATACTCCAGTACATTGCGCGTACTCAAGGTATAGAAGTATCAGATGCCCTGATTCAACAGTATGCCCATGAGCAGAACATCTTAAACACTCCGGTATATAAAAGCGTCGTTGGATATAATACAAGAGATACATTAATCCATACGTATGGACCGGATATTATTAACTTTACAGTTTTAAATGACGCCGCCGCGAAATACATGGAAAGCCAGGTTAAAGTTACATCGGATACGGAAGCAACAGAACCGGAAACGGAAGCCGCAGCGAAAGGCAATCCATGGAGGGGTACGGAATATTTTTCAGAAACACAGCAGGATACCGATGATAAGCAGTCAACTTATGGCGAAGCGTCAGATTATAACTATACAGATGATTATGACGATCCGGATGATTTTGCCGACGAATGGGCGGATGTAGATGAGGATGAATACAGCAGCTATGAGGATGCCATGGATGATGCCTATGATATCTGGTCGGAAGAACGCGGCGACTAGAAGCCGGTCATAGAGAGGTCGGAAGAATATGGTTTTGTGGGGAGGATTTTATGAAACGTTATTACACTTTCCTGACGATCGGATTTGTACTGACAATTGCCCTTATTACATTTGGAGCATATAGAAGTAAAAACGGCACTGTATCTACATCTACATCGGAAAGTACGGTTGAAACCACAGAGAATGCGACTGATGAAGCTGAATTCACTTCTGAAAAAAATGAACTTCTTTCCGAACTTGCTAACGCTACCTTTTCATTACCACCTAAGCTTGAAGAAATGGGCAGCATCGAGAACTTGCCGGATTTAAGTACCATGACGATAAAGACCGATCCAAATAGCGTGGTGACCGACGAGGAGGCAGAAAATACAATTGAAAGCATATTCACGCAAGATACAGGTTTACCTGGAAGCAGTATCAATGACGACTGGGTCAGAAACTACGCTGATAGCACAGCTGAAACCGTAGATGAGTTCCGCCAGGAAAAAAAAGAGCATTTGCAGGCGTCACTTGATATTTCCTATCATGCACGTGTTCAGAACACGATTCTTGATAAGGTAATAGATGACACCAGTTTGACGCTTTCTCAAGAGGCAAGAGACTATGGATATAAAGCAGTTCTCTGGTCATTGGCAAATTCAGCAAAAAGTTCCGGTCTGAGCATCCAAACGGTTCTGGAGGTGTATTATAATAATGATTTTACTGATTTACAGGATCTTAATAACATTAAGGTGAATCTCAAATTAGATGGTGAATGTTTCGCAAAAGAAACATTATTAATACTGTACATTGCTCAAACTCAAGGGATCGAAGTTTCCGATGCCATGATTGATCAGTACGTCCAGGAGATAAACTCTGTAAGTACAGAATACTACACCTGCATTTTGCGCCGCCGAGTGG
>DJXY01000127.1 GCA_002449915.1 Oribacterium sp. UBA6992 | reverse complement strand
TTCCATGCGGCATGGAAAAATACCGCCATCCAAAAAGCATCATAGTAATAGATCAAAAGTGAAAGAAAGATGCCGACAAGAAAAATCTGGAGAACAGAGAAAATCGTAATTCCCGGATTCAGCAAATGCATCACGGTAAAGACCACGGCATTGCCAATGATCGCAACTGCCGAGTGTACATAACGCCGCCTTAATTTTTGATAAAGGTACCAACGCATTCCCAGCTCTTCCGCACCGGACTGAATGGACACCGCCAGAAGGAAGGAGAAGAAAAGTCCCGGATTAAATTCATTAAATGAGAGGTGGATATCACCCGTTAAGCACGAGATCAGGATGCAGAATCCATTAAAGCCAAAGCCAAGCAAAAAGCCGATCACTGCAGTCAGGATAGTTTTTCCGCCTATCCGTTTTCCAAGGCAGCGCATCATCGGGCGGTTTCGTTTGAAGATCAAAACGACTGCGATCAGTACGATCCAGATTCCAATGAAATTCAGATAGTCTGATAAAAATCCACTAACATTTGTTCCGACCAAAGCGCCCGGATTTTGAAGCAGCGAGCCGATTCCATCCGCTACAGTATTGGTCACTTTTTCCAGCGGGATCAATTTTAAAATCGCCATGCCAACGAGCGTTCCCAGCATGATCAGAGCGGCTGCAATGATTGCTGCGAGCAGAAAGAAATCAGACCATCTGCCGCTGCGTCTTATACATCGCCAATAAAGATTTTTCATTCCTTACCCTCCTCTTTTTCTCATTATACAACCTCTCCGCCCGGCACGAAACAGACTTTGTTTTTTTCGGCATAGTTGTAGAATAATCTTTAAACGAGGTGCTGATTTTGAAGGAACGGATCTATCAATTTGATAACGCAAAAGCCATACTGATTTTTTTGGTCGTGATCGGCCATATGACATCTGACTATGTATCTGATTCGTATATGGTCAGGTCGGTCACGCTTTGGATCTATTTGTTTCATATGCCAGCCTTTATCTTTCTGTCCGGCCTGGTACACAAACGATATATCACAAAGGAAAAAGCCGGCACGCAAAGCTAATTATATCCTTTCAACAATAAGTTCTTTAAGTTTCATAGGTTCCCTACTTATGCCGCGTTCCTAACCTGTATACGCATCGTCTGTGCTGTTTTTGAAATTCTGCTTTGAGAGCCATTCCTCTTCTTCCTGAGTCTCCGGAATATCGATTCGTTCGATCTTGAAGATTACCGGTCTCGTTCCATCATTACAGCATGCAATCATCATGCGGTCATCATTGGTCCAATTTTTCATAATGGCCCCGCCTTGCAAAGCACTATAAACATATCGGCTATTCGCATCCCACGCTTCGCCGCAAAACTTTCCATTCATCAAATGATAAAAATCATCCTGCTTCGGCGTCCGTTTCAGAAGAAACGTATCCCCGGCCTTGAAACACGGGCAAGGACCCGACTTCGGATCAGCCAGATATTTTTCCTGCAGATCCGCAAAAACCTTTGTCTCCAGAACCGTAATTCTACATTCATGTTGCATATGTTCTCTCCTCTACAAACTGGAAGTTATTGCTAAATGCGTTTCATGACCCCTTTTAAGTATGTAAACAGGGTCACGAGTCGGATCTAGCTGCAGTGATACCGTTCAAACAGGGTCACGAAACGGATCTAGCTGCAGTCCTCTGCGCACCAAATCCAGATTTCTTGGAATGATTATAGTATGATTAATATTGCAGTTTTTTCTCAATTTGAAATGTTGAACCTTAAGTTAAACAAAAAAGGACTTCCGATTGGAAGTCCTTGAATTTAGAGCGATAGACGGGGCTCGAAGGATTGAGTTGAAACTGCCTTAAGCCTAATAGCTCGCTAACGCTCGCTGTCCGTTTTCGGCTTATGTCCGGTCAAGCCAGCTTGACCGTCCGCAAGCCTCAGTTCGCTCAAATCAAGGAGTTTCGTCTTTCTCTGTCAGCTGCCACTTACATTGCCACTAAAAAAACAGACCTATGGCACAAATTCCATCCAAAAGTGTGCCATAGGTCTATTATATTTGCAAAAATCCAATAATAAGGCTAATTTTGTGCCATAGCTCAATTAAATGCTATGCCAGGCAATTTGCGTTGCCCCTTTGGAACTTTCAGTCATATTCAGATAACTGAAACCCTTGAGGAAGTTTACTCTATTGCCTGAAGTTCTTTGTCCAGTTCCTCAAGATGCGGCTGCAGATATGCTGACTGTGGGAAACTTGCAAGTTTGCGGAGAGTAAGTCCGCCTACCAGTTTCATCTGCGGGTTTTTGGAAGCACCCTCAGCATATTTGTCCAGTACTGCGCAAGCGCGTGGATCCTTTAAGATTTCCTTTACTTTTGAATCAAGTGAAAATGACATGATATTTCCTCCTTTATAATGATTATTTTTTTATCTAATGTTTTCAGACGGCCTTTTGCTTTATCAGAAGCTTGTCCAGCCGCCGTCGCATTTAAGCTCTACTCCGTTTATATAACGTGACTGGTCACTTGCAAGGAACAGGATGGCATCTGCCAGGTCTTCCGGCATTGCCAGCTCACCCGAGAAGTTCAGCAGCTCAGATGTCCTGGAGAAACCGAACTCATCTGCAGGCGGCATTACCAGAGGAATGTCCGTTACCACTCCGCCAGGTGAAAGTGCATTGCAGCGTATCTCAGCATCCTTGTACATATAGGCTGTGTTCTTTGTGACTGACAGAACTGCGCCCTTGCTTGCGCAGTATGCTGCTCCTGCTGTCTGATGGGTTGCGCCAACAGAACAGATATTAACGATCACGCCTCCGTCTCCCTGGGCAAGGAACTGTTTGCATTCCTCGCGCAAGCAGTACATCAGGCCAAAGGTATTGATTTGGAATACCTTCTGCAGCATTTCATCAGACATATCTGCAATGGCGGTATTGTCATCCATAACACCTGCATTGTTTACCGCAATATCCAGCCTGCCAAATCTCTCCACAGCTGCCTTTATCAGGTTCGCATCCGATGCTGCATCACCTACGTCTGTTACGCAGTAATCAACTTCTCCCGGAAGTCCTTCGCACTCCTTTACCAGTTCTTCCAGCTGCTCCTTACGTCTTGCAGCTGCCATTACCTTTGCGCCTTCCTGTGCGAACAGTAACACTGTTGCGCGTCCGATTCCGGCAGACGCACCTGTGATCACGCATACTTTTCCATCTAATCTTCCCATATCTGCCTCCTAACAAAATACCTTGCTTACAACCGTTGCAGGAGAGCCGTTCGGTCCTACTGTAACCTTTGCCCCGTCCGGAACATCGGCTCGCAGTGTTGCAAAGCCTATATTCTTATCAACTGTATATCCATAGATAGCCTGAGCACATCTGCCGACCTCCACGCCATACAGATAAACCCTCTCCCATATGGAGATGTCCTCTGTGGACTCCCATTCAAACTCAAGTCCTGCCATGCGCCAGCGTGGATTCTCTTTGATCTGCAGTGTTGCTTCCTTTCCGATGAAGTCCTTGTCCAGATCTACCGACCAACCCATGCCGCACTCGAATGGATTGAGATGTTTGAAATCCTGCTTAAGGGCAAAACCTTTTTCCATAGGAATCGAACGTACATATACCTCCAGGGTATATATCTCACGGCCGCCGGCTGCCTCCACTGCCTTAGCAATCAGTCCACGGATTTCTGTAGTCTTATCAGCTGCGCAGTATACTTCAAAACCATTTTCACCGGTAAATCCTGAACGATGAATATATACAGGGATTCCTGCAATGGCGTTTTCTGCAACTGCAAATCTCTTCATTTCGCTGACAGGCTGCTCCAGAAGGAGTTCCATAGCCTTCGGTGAATCCGGACCCTGCACTGCATACATATCCCAGTCATATGTGATGATCTTTGTCTGTATGTCTTTTCCTTCTGCATGAGCCTCGATCCACGGGATCAGGCGCGGTCCGTAAAGGGTTGACACCCAGTATATATCTTCGCTCATATGCATAACGATCACATCGTCGATAATCTCACCGTCTTCATTAAGCATGGCAGTATATTTGGTCCTGCCTGCAGCAACCTTTCCAATGTTGCTGACAAATATATTATTAAGTACCTCAAGGGCATCCTTTCCTGTTACTTCAACCAAGTCATGAGTCCACCTGTACCAGCCAACTCCCTTGCGGATGGTTTCTGCGTCCAGACGTGCTGTTTTATCATCTTTGAATAACATTGTCCTTCCCTCCTTTAAACCATTCTTAGGTCTTCTTTGCGGATTACCTTGATGATCATATCCTCATCATCACGGCCTTCTATCACGCATGACCATTCCGGAGATACCAGTGTCTTAGCAGCGCCGTTCCACTGAGCCTCATATGCATCTACCAGTTCGTCCAGCGGAGCCATCTCATAACGTGCAGTAAAGTCTTCTGTCTTAAGACGAATCCAGGTCTCGTCCTCTGTCCATCTCTCCATCTGGTAAGGAACCTGCTGAACGTCCAGCATATACATGATGTATGATCCGAGGATCCTGCCATCATTATCATCGATGCTGTGAGGAACGCCCAGATACTGCCTGAGACCTTCCTTTGCGAACGGATCTATGAACTGGTTTTTTCCGGCTGTAGCAAATATGATTCTGAAAACACGCATGAATTCATCTTCATCAGGAGCCATATCCCTGATGGCCATCATCGGGAACTGTACTGACCATACCCAGCCCATCTGTGCAACCCAGTGGTAAGCTTCCTCCAGTGAGGTCTCCTCGCCGAAAGCCTGGGTATACTGGCCATTACGCAGGCACTGGCCTTCCTTCACCATACGCTCTCTCGGGGTGTCATGGATTGGATTAACCGGCTGCTGCATATGCTCCAGCCATTCCTGCTTTGGAAGTCCGAACTTATCGCGTCGCTCTGCAACTACTCTGCAGTGCTTGTTTCCGCAGCCTCTGGCCTGGCACATATTGAGGGCAACTTCATTTTCTGTTCCATTAGATGAAGCCAGATCAAAATTGGCTGTGAACATGCTGGTCGTCATATTGCACAGCTCGCTGCCAACAATATCCCATGGACATGTATCCAGCTCCTTTTCCACGCGGTCCCTTGTAAACTGGATAACACGGCCTGCCATGTTCTCCCATTCGTCTCCTGAGTCACCTGTGATGCCGCCCAGCCAGCTGGACTTCTCGCACAGCTCCGGAAT
>DJXY01000207.1 GCA_002449915.1 Oribacterium sp. UBA6992 | reverse complement strand
CCGGCTTCTGTGGGGATATAAGTTTTCTGGACTTTATCAAATAGCTTGTGCTCCGCTTCAAGCTCGGCAGATATAAGAAACTTGGTTAAGGCGGGCTGTGAGATTCCCAGACTTTGCGCGGCCTTGGACAGAGTTTTATATTGTTCGATTGCGATCAGATAATTACAGGTCTTAGTATTCATGTAGAAGATTTATAACCTTTGCTAATAAATATGATAACTATTTCAGGATTGTTTGCCTTAGGCCCGCAACGTATAATAAGGACAATATGAAACGTCAGTGAAAGCGTTGCGGTTAAGAATATATTAAGTATAATACAGCAGATGATACAATAAAAGTGGTATTTTGTATGAGGATTTATCTGCTGAAATAATAACTAATACTTATATTTTATCAGTATTTTTTAAGGGAGGATTATTTATGAAAAAGAAACTTGTATCAGGACTTGTCCTTGCGGCAATGTCAATGAGTGTACTGGCAGGATGCGGAAACAGTTCTACACCTAATGCGGGAACTACGGCAGCAGCATCTACAGCAGAAACTACAGCATCAGCAGATGCCAAAACAACTGATAGCAGTGCAGCAGCAGAGACTGGTTCAAAAGCTGCATCCGGAGATGCTGCAAGTGTTGATGTCAGCTCAGTATGGCCGGATGGGACAACCGTGTATGTGGATGTACCGGCAAAAGCAGGTGGTGGTACGGATCTATATACTCGTTATCTGACACAGGCACTCCAGGAGGTATGTCCAAAGGTTAATTTCGTGGTAACAAACTATGATACCGGTGAAGTTGGCATGCAGCATACCAAGAATGCCAAGCCGGATGGCAAGACACTAAATGTTTCTCATGGCGGCGGAATCATCCAGTATTTTACCGGAGCATCGCAGACTTCTATGAAGGATGACCTTACGGTTGTTGGTCTCGTAAATCAGGGCGGTCCGCAGGCAATTATCGCTAATCCGGATGCAGAATATACAAACTTCACCGAACTTGCCGACTATATCAAAGCACATCCGGGAGAGCTGACGGTAGGATGCTCACTGGGTGGTACAACGCAGGTGCTCTTCACTTCTCTTATTGAGGAGTTGGTCGGTGACACAAAGCTGGTTAATTTCGTACAGTGCTCTTCTGAGGCAGATAAGCTGACACAGGTTGCTTCCAAGGCTATCAACATTGCAAACTGTTCGATTCCTAACGCCAAGGACTATGATGCAGATGGAAAGCTGACAATCCTCGGTACCCTTGGCCCAAAGGCATCTACACTCGAGTCAATGAGTGAACTGTTAGGTGAGGATCTGGATAAGAAATTTGCGTCTACAGTTGAGCAGGGTGTGAACTGTACCTGGGATTCTAATTATTATCTGCTTGCTCCTGCGGGCTTATCGGATGAGGCGGCACAGGCAATCAATAGTGCGGTTATGGCAGCAGAAAAGCAGCAGTCCTTTACAGATGGCAATAAAAAGATGGCAACATTTGCAGAACCGGTAAATCTGGAGGATGCAAGAGCAGCATTTGATAAAGAATGGTCTTCACTTGATGAGCTTGTCGGATCCATGGGACTTAAAAAGAGATAATCTGTACAGGTAAGTAGCTTTGAGTTCTGTATCATAATGCCCGGTGCGCTTTATGCCGCCGGGCATTTCTCAGAAAGGGGATGGACATATGAAAAAGATAAATCGTACGTATGTTATGGGAGTATTTACACTTATCGTCGCCGCCTTGATAGGATATGGCACGTCCAAGGTCCCGGAGATGCTTGTATCCAATGAACCAGGTCCAAGACTATTTCCGTATATTTCTGCCATTGGCCTTGCGGTGTTTGCGGTTCTGTCCATGATATTTGACGGTCCGGGAGAGGATAACAAACCGTATCTTGATCATGCCGGATATATCAGACTGATCGTGATCATGGCAGAGTGTCTCGCATTTGCAGTCTTTATGAATCTGATCGGATTCTGGATCACCGGAGTGGCAGGACTTTTTGCTTTTATCTGGACACTCAAAGGAGACAAAAAAATCAATGTGGCAGTCTGCCTGATTTTCTGCATTGTTTTGTCAAGTATCTGCTATTTTGGATTTACCAGAGGCTTTAACATTCCACTGCCAAAGGGTAGTATTTGGGAGTCCGTAGGTATTTCTATGATATAAGCGAGGAAGGAGACTGAAAATGGCTGATTATTTAACTGCGTTAGGCACTCTGATGCAACCGATGAATTTCATCATGATGTACATCTGTACCGTTGTTGGTGCAATCCTCGGCGCAATTCCCGGACTGTCTGGCGGACTAGGGATTACGTTGATCCTTCCGATGACTTTTGCCATGAGTACCGAGCTTAGCTTTTCCATGCTGGTCGGAATGTATGTTGGAGGTGTGTCTGGATCATTTATTGCAGCGGTGCTTGTAGGCATTCCGGGATCAGGCGCTTCCATCGCCACATGCTATGATGGCTACCCGATGACTAAAAAAGGTAAGGCCGGCAAGGCTCTGTCGATTGGTATCACCGCATCGTTCCTTGGCACATTCATCTCAATCATTGTGGCAACTCTTTGCTCGACGTATATCGCGGATATTGCTTTGAAGCTTGGCCCATGGGAATATTTCTCGCTTTGTCTGATGGCGATTACCATGGTTGTCGGATTATCCAACGGCTCTGTTTTCAAAGGCATGATTGCAGCATTTTTAGGACTGTTTTTTGCATGTGTCGGTACCGATTCTGTCACCAATCAGATGAGATTTACCTTTGATAACTATAACTTATTTGGGGGCATCAATGTGGTATGTCTTTTGATGGGTACATTTGCACTGCAGCAGGTTGCAACAAGCTATGCCAAGGGTGAGCAGGAAATGCCTAAGGTTGACAGTCAGGGACTATCTGGACTGGGCCTGACTTTAAAGGATTTTAAAGACAATTTCCGAGTCATCTGTGTTTCGATGCTCATTGGACTGTGGATTGGATTTCTGCCTGGTATGGGTTCCGGTATTTCCAATATCATTGCATATGGACAGGCAAAGAAGATGTCAAAGCATCCGGAACTGTTTGGAACCGGTGTGGATGAAGGCGTCTGGGCAACAGAGGTTGCTAACAATGCTGGTGTGGGAGGGGCCATTATCCCGATGATCTCACTAGGTATTCCGGGAGATTCGACTACGGTACTACTCATGTCTGCCATGACGATTCATGGACTGCAGCCGGGTCCGATGTTTATCCAGACCAATCCGGTGCTGGCAGATCTGATTTTTGCAACGGTCCTTATTTCAGCAATTGCTATTTTTATTACAGAGCTGTTAACCAAGAAATTCTTCCCGCTTCTTTTGAGAGCACCGTATCATTACTTATATAGTGCAATTCTGGTAATTGCTTTCATGGGAGCTTTTTCCGCAACGACTTCTATGTTTTCGGTTTATCTGGTATTGTTCTTTGGACTTGTCGGGGTTATTATGGATTTCTTTGGACTGCCGATGACTCCGCTGATGCTTGCTTTTATCCTGGGTGGTAAGATTGAGAGCTATTTCCGTATGGGCGTATCATATGGTAAGGGTGATTATTCTTTATTCTTTACCCGTCCCATCTCGTTGATCTTTATCATTATAACGATCTATAGTTTATTTGGACCGCTGGTACGCAAAGTTCTCAAAGCGCGTAAGGCCAAGACTGCTTGAAGTGCAGAGAATTCACTGATGATGTATTTTAAGGCAAATTAAGTGTAATTGACGAGATCTGTAAATTCAGGAAAGGTGGTAAGCGACATGCTTACAGAGGAAAGAAAGGCAGTGCTGATTGAAGCATTGCGCGGACATAGCGTTGCGGTGGAACATATTACAGAGGAGTATAGCAAATATCTGGAGAGCTGTGCCCGAGAGGAGATTACATTGGAAACCTCCGGCGGGGCGATGAAGGTATATGTGTTTACTGCTAAGAATCGTATAGAAAACTGTCCGGTTCATATTAATGTGCACGGCGGTGGCTTTGTACGCCCGCATGAAAAAAGAGATGAGATATGGTCCTGCAAGGTTGCAGACGCCCTTAAGGGTATTGCGGTAGATCTTGATTACAGCCTTGCTCCGGAATACCCATATCCTACTGCGGTAAATCAGTGTTATGACGCTGTGAAATGGGTGTTTTCTATGCTGACGAGCTGGGATGCTGATCCAAAGCGTGTCTCCATGGGAGGCTACAGCGCTGGAGCTAATCTTACGGCAGTTACCGCGCTTAAAGCCAATGAAACAAAGGAGTTCAGACTCTGCTGCGAGGTTTTGGGATATGGGTGCTTTGATATGGCAACGGATCCTTCAGATAAACCGGATGCAGAGCACAATCTGATTCCTGCGGAGCGGGGACGCATGTTTAATGAGTGTTATACGGAGCTGGACCCGGAAAAACTGGCATCACCTTATTGCAGCCCAATTAAGGCAGATGAAAAGATGCTTCGTGGCCTTCCAGATACACTCATAATTGCAGCAAGCCGTGATAATTTTCGTTTTGAAGACGCTGACTATGCCAGGAAGCTGTTCCTGGCGGGGGTTAAAGTGACGGCAAAAGTATTTCCGGATGCAGATCATGGTTTTATCATTCATTGCTCCGGACCATGGCAGGAAGGGCAGCAGTTGATTATTGAGTATCTCAAGTCTGCAGGCCTGTAAATATTTGTTAATCCTCTCTTGGAAACCCGGGTAAGTCAAGCACTCACCCGGGTTTCCGGGGGTTTGAACAGTAATATAAAGAAATTTATAGAAGTATAAAGAGATTATTGGAAAGGAAAATGTATGCGGACAATCATCGAACCGGGTAAAAAGCGTAAAAGCATCAATTTTATAGACAGTATAGTATATTCTAAGGTTAAGGATCTGAATGGAAATGATCTTGACCTTGAAATGTCTATTATGCTGCAAAATGGCAATAGTGAGATGCGCCTTGCCATGGGGGTTGCGGATGAGGAGGATAAGACTCCAAAACCGGCAATTTTGTGGGTGCCGGGAGGCGGATACCGCGGCTGCGATAAAAACCTGATGGTCGCCGAAATGGAATTTCTCGCCGATGCAGGATATGTGGTTGCATCAATGTATTACAGAAGTTCTGCAGAGGGACATATGCCGGATCAGATTATAGATGTAAAGACAGCCATCAGATTTTTGAGGGCGCATGCAGCAGAATATGAGATTGATCCAAAGCGTATAGGAATTATCGGACGCTCCGCAGGAGGACATCTTGCGGCTTTAGCAGATATGAATCTTGATCAATGGCATGAAGGTGAGTGGCTGGATTACAGTGACGAGGTACAAGCCTGCATTGATATGTTTGGGCCGGTGGACGTTCCGGGGCTTTTGCGCTTTGAAGAGCAGGAATATAACAGAGATCCGGAGCATTACCGGTGGAAAAACGTTGCCGAATCTCATGGTGGTGCTTTAATGGGAGGAGATTATAACGAGGATATGATCAAGAGAGCTGAGCGGATTAGCCCGCCATACTTGATCAATGACCGTATGGCACCGATTTTGATTCTGCATGGAGATGCGGATAAGTTGGTTCCGGTAGATATAAGTGAGGATTTTTACCAGAAAATTGTTGACGCCGGTCTGGAAGATCGTGCGGATTTGTATATCCTCCATAAAGCAGGACATGGAACCAAGGACTTTTTCCAGCCATCTGTCAAGAGACTTATGCTGCAGTTTTTTGATGATAAATTAAACCATAAAGTATGCTAGGGCAAATGCAAATAGATTAGAACAACGAGTGGACCACTGAAGCTGCAGGTGTGTCCACTCGCTTTTTTATTTATTCAGGTTGTCAAATCAGGCAGAATTGCATATAATAATGTTACAGACTGTAACATCAAAAAATTTAATTTTAAAGATTATAGAAAGGAATCCTGATAATTTATCAGAATGAGGTGACTGGATATGAGCAGCATAGGACATTCAGCAGCCAGATTAGCGGCATCTAAGGCAATTGACGTTGTGTTAAAAGACGTAGATAAGAACCGCGGGCAGGGTGTATGCAGACTGATTGATCTGATGGAAAAATATATGTCAGATGAAAAGCTGGATGTGGATTTTGATAAGGCACGGGATTTTGTCAATAATAAAGACAGTGTCTTAAATAAATACATTAACCGTGTGCTGAACGAAGTAGATCCGCATGTATTAAAAACCTTGGCGTTGAATCTAGGATTTGAATCCTTTTTGTACGGAACAAAAACGATCCGTAAGATGCGTGCCAAGTACCATTGCAATGTTCCGTGGCTGATTCTGATGGATCCGACCAGTGCATGTAACCTGCATTGTACCGGATGCTGGGCTGCAGAGTATGGTAATAAATTGAATCTTACACTGGAAGAAATGGACAGTGTGATCCGTCAGGGTAATGAGCTTGGCGTATATTTCTATATGTATACAGGTGGAGAGCCACTGGTGAGGAAGGCAGATCTTATTAAACTCTGTGAAATGCACCCGGACTGTGCGTTTCTTGCCTTTACCAATGGTACGCTTGTGGATCAAGCTTTCTGTGATGAGCTTAAGAGAGTCGGAAACCTGTATCTCGCGATCAGTCTTGAGGGATATTCCGAAGTGAATGATTTACGGAGAGGGCAGGGAGTTTTTGGTAAGGTTATGCATGCCATGGATCTTATGAAGCAGAATGGTCTGGTTTTTGGTACATCCATCTGCTATACCTCTAAAAACTGCGAGGTCGTTACAAGTGACGAATTTGTAGATCTTATGATAAATAAAGGCTGCAGGTATGCCATGTATTTCCATTACATGCCGGTTGGAAATGATGCGTCTCTTGAGCTTCTGCCGTCACCAGAGCAGAGAACCCTTGTCAAAAACAGGGTGCGTGAGATTCGTAGTCTGACAAAAGGCAAGGGTATCTTTACGATGGACTTCCAGAACGATGGAGAGTTTGTAGGCGGCTGTATCGCCGGAGGCAGAAATTATTTTCATATTAATGCCAATGGTGATGCAGAGCCGTGTGTGTTTATCCACTATTCCAATGCCAATATCCGGACCAGTAACTTACTTGAGATCCTGCACCAGCCGCTGTTTATGGCATACTATGAAAATCAGCCATTTAATAAGAATCATTTACGGCCATGTCCAATGCTGGAAAATCCGGAAATTTTACAGAAGATGGTGAAGGAAACAGGTGCCAGATCCACAGATTTACAGTCGCCGGAGTCTGCAGAACATCTCTGCAGGAAGTGTGAGCCGTATGCGGAGCATTGGAAACCATGCGCGGATAAGCTCTGGGCGGAAACAAAGGTTAAACCTAGTTCCTATGATAATTATAAGGATATGAAGTGACATGCATAATTTGATATATCAATACATGATGGAAAAAGAAAGAGGACGCCTGTATGCCGGATCAAGGCGTAGATAAAGTTACAGATAAAAGCATAGATAAAAGCACAGATAAAAGCCGGCAGAGCAATTCATTTGTGAAACAGAAAATGTATGCAGCCTTACTTCGTCTCCTCCGGAGTAAGGCATTCTCCGCCATCAGTGTTTCCGACCTGACGTCTGAAGCGCAGGTTTCGAGGATGTCTTTCTACCGGAATTTTAATTCCATAGAGGATATTTTAACAGAGCATCTGGACGAGCTGATCGTGGAGTATCAGAGAGAGGATGAAAAAATTGATGCTGCCGGGCTTGAAAATATATACTATGGTAAGGAATATATGGTCCATAGCTTTCAATTCTTATATAAGCATCATCAGTTTTTTGATATACTGATATCCTGTGGCATGGGAGATCTGTTTCTATCCAAAATCACGGAGTATATGCTGTGGAAATGGGTCATCCCGGAGCATAATACTCGCAAGGATAGCCTGCTTGTCAGTGCTTTTGCAGGCTCCGTGTATAATATGTACCGTGAGTGGAGAAAGGCAGATTATAAGGACAGTCCGGAAGATATCGCCGCTATTTTTTATCATACAGGTAAACGTACGAAGCTGTCTTAAATGAAACATTTTTATAAAAAGGGATAAAGTTCATGGAAAATATCGCACTGCTGGTTCCTAATGATGAGCTTTTTCGTCTTGCACATGATGTACTGCAGGAAATGAAAAAGCAGCTGTTTCTCATGAAAATCATAGAATCCGAGGATTCTGTCACGGAAGCCCGGCAGGCAATTAACCAGGGCGCGGAAATTATTATAGCCCGGGGACTGCAGGCAACGATGATCAAGCAGTATACCAATATCCCGGTTGTGGAAATCGTCACGACTCGTCAGGGTATCCGCGATCTGCTGGAGCGCGCCAAGCGTGTCCTTAAGAAACCTCATCCAAATATTGCAATCGTTATGTTTAAAAACATGGCATGCGATATGTCCGGTCTTGAGGCGGAGTGTGATGTCCGACTTAAAGAGTATTTTGTGCAGAATCCGGAGCTTCTTCAGCCGGCAGCACTGCAGGCGGTCGAGGATAAGGCAGATCTTATCATTGGCGGCAGAACGGTGTCCAGAGTGGCGGATGAGGCAGGAGTTCCGTCTCTGTTTCTTACCAATACCGAGGATGCTGTGGCGGAAGCTATCCGCGAAGCATTTCAGCTTGCGGATACGTTTGAGACGGGAAGCTATCCGTTTACGTCAGGGGAAGATAAAGACAAGATCTCCGGCAAGCGGCCTTTTGTTAATTTCCCATATCAGAGTGCCAGCATGCAGAGAGCCGTGGATCTCGCAGAGACGTTTTCCCGTACAGATTGTCCGAAACTGATCATTGAACCGGTGGGTACCTTGTATCATGCCTTCTGCAAGGCAATGCATAATAAGTCCAGGCACTCCAGTGAGAAGCTTGTGCAGTATGACTGTGTACCGGGACAGGATGCATATAATGATCTGTTTGGACGTAATGGATGTGTAGCTGAGGCTGCTAAGGGAACACTCGAGATCAATTTTATAGAGAATCTGGATCTCAGGTCTCAGAAGAAGCTATTGGAGATCCTGATGTTTCGTAATGTCATCGTGGTGTCTAAGACACGTGAGCTTGCACCGTATCTTTTGCCGGAGCTTTATGAGAGGCTGGCGGCGTTTGCCATACGGATCCCGGAGCTTAAGGACACACCGGAGGAGATCCCGTATCTTACGGATATCTATATGCAGACCTTGACAGAGCGTTATGGCAAATACCATGTGCTCACAAAAGATGCCATGCAGGTGATCCGGAGTTTCTCCTGGCCCGGGGGACGGATCCAGCTTGAGAGCTTCCTGGAACGTCTGATCATCGCGGAGGATCACAGGAGTATCCGCGCGGAGGAGATTACCGGTCTGTATCAGGAGCTTTATGGTGCGCGTGTAGAAAACTGCACAGATGTATATGTCTCCGGACAGGCACAGGTCCAGATGGATGCAGCAGTGACAAATCCACTTAAAAACCGGAAAACGGCAGCAGATGAGGAGCGGGAGAGAATCCTTAAGGTGCTGACAGAAAACATGGGCAGCCGGGAAAAAACCGCAGAAATGCTGGGGATCAGCAAAACCACTTTGTGGCGGAAACTGAAACAGTATGAACTTCTGTAAGCGCATAATGAAAATATATGAAATAATATGGAACCTTTAGCAAAACTCTCGTCATTTTTAACAGAAAGTGACGGGGGCTTTGTATCTATTAAGCATTGCTTCTTTTACCAAAATAAAATACAATTTTAATAATTGCATTTTGCTTAGCACCGTAGACTGGCGGCAATGACAGATATATGGCATTTTAAATTCACAGAATGGAGAACATACTATGAAATTTTTATTTGCATCGGATTCGTTTAAGGGGACATTGTCCAGCGATCAGACCATCGCTCTTTTGAGTAAGGCGGCTGCAGAGGTTTTTGGAGAGCTGGAGACCGGAGGAGTGCCGGTAGCTGACGGCGGTGAGGGTACCACGGAGGCAGTGGTAAAAGCCCGCGGCGGTGAGATTGTGCATGTGGATGTGCATGGTCCGCTGATGGAGACAGAGCATGGCTTCTATGGCAGACTGTCTGATACAGAGGCAGTTCTTGAGATGGCAGCGGCGTCCGGACTGCCAATGGTTCCCGAGGATAAAAGAAATCCACTAAATACAACAACGTATGGAACTGGTGAACTTTTAAAAGCGGCACTCGATGCAGGATATACAGACATTTCTATTGCAATCGGAGGCTCCGCAACCAATGACGGAGGGATGGGATTTGCTTCCGCCTTAGGCATTCGCTTCCTTGATAAGGATGGAAATGTGCTGATGGGCAAGGGCGAAGATTTGGAAAAGGTTTGTGATATTGATGTGAGCGGTCTGGATCCGGCGGTTAAAAATGCGCATTTTACGGTTATGTGTGACGTGACCAATCCACTGTGCGGACCGGATGGAGCAACTTATACCTTTGGTAAGCAGAAGGGCGGTACGCCGGAGATTCTGGATCGTCTGGAGAAGGGAATGCAGAACTATCGTGATGTCATTATTCGGAAATTCGGTAAAAATCCGGACGACTATCAAGGTACAGGTGCAGCCGGCGGTCTGGGTACAGCACTGATGATTTATCTTAATGCGGAGATGAAATCCGGTATTGAGACTGTGCTGGATCTCATTGATTTTGATAAGCGCCTGGAAGGCGTGGATCTGGTGGTTACCGGAGAGGGCAGAACCGACTGGCAGAGCTGCTTTGGCAAGGTAATGCAGGGAGTCGGAGATCGTGCCAAAAAGCATCAGGTTCCGGTAGCAGCACTTTGCGGATCCCTGGGGAGAGATTATGACAAGATTTATGCGCACGGCATTGACTCGATCATGACAACCGTAGACGGACCGATGCCGCTGGAGGAGGCGCTCTCTAATGCCGAGGAGCTGTATTATAAGGGAGCGGTCCGGATGTTCCGCTTCTTAAAGGCTGGGATGAAGATGGCAAAATAAGTATGCATAGGCAGCTGTATGCTGCTTATGAAAGCAGTGTCAAAATAGTGTAATGATTGATGCTTATTAACAACATATAACAAGGAGGGATCACTGAGACATAGGCTCGGTGAATCCCTCCTTGTGATTTTTTATGGGTCTGCTTTCTGACTCCGGATGCTGGTCTATTTCTGCTTCCGCATGGTGAGCGAGATCTTTTTCCGTTCCGGGTCAACAGAGAGCACCCTTACGTCTACGATGTCTCCTACATGCACAACATCCAGGGGATGCTTAACATAACGGTCGGCAAGCTGTGAGATATGCACGAGACCATCCTGATGGACTCCGATATCGACAAAGGCGCCGAAATCCACGATATTACGTACGGTGCCCTTAAGCTCCATGCCTGGCTTCAGGTCATTAAAATCCAGGATATCGCTCCGGAGGATTGGTGCAGGTGCGTTGTCCCGTGGATCCCGTCCGGGCTTCTGAAGCTCTGAGAGGATATCGGAGAGTGTATAGGCTCCGACTCCGGTTTCTGCAGCAAGCTTTTCCATACCCTGCCCGGATTTCTTAACCGTAGCAGCAAGCTCCCGGGTCTTTCCGTTACGTACGTCTGCTTCTGTGAAACCGAGGAGCTTAAGGAGCTTCTTTGCTGCTTCATAGCTCTCGGGATGCACGGCGGTATTATCCAGGACCTCTTTTCCATCCCGGATCCGGAGGAAGCCGGCGCACTGCTCAAA
>DJXY01000021.1 GCA_002449915.1 Oribacterium sp. UBA6992 | reverse complement strand
TGCCGCGGAGATATGAGGGAAACTTCATTTTCCGTGGCATTTTTTTAACATAATCTCGGCAAAGCATAGTATAATAATAGCTATTCATGTGCCGGGGAGTGCGCGGTACGTCTTAATGATGCGGAAGAAGGACATAAGATGAACAGAATCAATGACAAGCGCAACATATCCATGATGATGGATCTCTATGAACTGACCATGGCCAATGGCTATTTCCTTGAAGAAAATACCGATGCCAAGGTGGCCTTTGATGTTTTTTACCGTAAAAACCCGGATGAGGGAGGCTTCTCTATCTTTGCCGGATTGGAGCAGGTACTGGAATACCTCGAGGATATGCATTTTTCCGAGGAGGACATCGCGTACCTCAGGAGTTTGAAACTGTTTGATGAGAGATTCCTTATCTGGCTCTCTGCCTTTCATTTCCATGGAGATGTATACGCCTTTCCGGAAGGCAGCGTCATGTATCCGGGAGAGCCGATCCTGACGGTAGTTGCCAATCTCGTGGAGGCGCAGCTTGTGGAGACGGAAATTCTTGCGCAGGTGAACCATCAGAGTCTCATCGCAACCAAAGCAAGCCGTATTGTCCGTGCCGCAGGAGGAAGAGCGGTATCGGATTTCGGTGCCCGCCGTGCTCACAACAATGATGCAGCGATCTATGGTGCGAGAGCAGCAGTGATCGGGGGTGTCGGCAGTACAGCTACGGTTTCCGCCGGTCAGTACTTTGATATCCCGGTCGGCGGTACTATGGCGCATAGCTGGGTTATGTACTATAATGACGAGCTTACGGCATTTCGGAAATTTGCAAAAATCTATCCGGATAACTGTATCCTGCTGATTGATACCTATGATGTACTGGATTCCGGGCTTCCAAATGCAATTCAGGTCTTTAAAGAGATGCGGGATGCAGGGATTCACTCTAAAGGCTTTGGCATCCGGATTGATTCCGGCGACCTTGCATATCTTACCAAGGAAACACGGAAGCGGCTGGATGCAGCAGGCTTCCCGGATGCTAAAATCGTCATCTCCAACAGTCTGGATGAGGCCACAATTACTTCGATCCTTGCCCAGGGTGGTCAGGTGAATGCTTTTGGCGTAGGTGAACGCCTGATCACATCCAAGTCCGAGCCGGTTTTTGGAGCGGTTTATAAGCTCTGTGCCGTAGAGGAGGATGGAGAGATGATTCCCCGCATTAAGGTATCTGAAAGTGTGGAAAAAATCACAAATCCGGGTATCAAGGAAGTGTATCGGATTTACAATGAGGAGGGCAGAGCGATTGCGGACCTGATCGCGGAAAAGGGCGAGGAGATCGATCTCTCCAAACCATATCGCTTTGTGGATCCGGAGAAGCCGTGGAAGGTGCGGAGCTTTGAGCACTGTACTGCAAGGAAGCTGCAGCAGCTCGTGATGAAGGATGGCCAGCGCACAGGCGCGGAGGTGTCGGTGAAGCAGATCGCAGCGTATGTCAAGGATCAGCTGCAGCATGAGATCTGGGACGAGGAGCAGCGCTTTGAGAATCCGCACCGCCATTATGTCGATATGACGCCGGACTATTATGAAATGAAGATGGATATGCTGGCGCATGGAGGCAAGTACCGGAAGCGGAAATGATCATTGGCAATGCGGAGCCGATGTCCCGTCTGGAAATGGTCAAGGATAATCAGACGGACTTTTAAATTGCAGCTTGACAATCTATTGACCCTTAGGTATAATCCCTTTTGTTCGCATGAATCACCGAACAAAAGAGTGCGCGAGTAGTAGAGTGGTACTACGTCTCCTTGCCAAGGAGAAGGTCGCGGGTCCGATTCCCGTCTCGCGCTTCAGTGTAAAGCATCGGAAGTTACATTCCGGTGCTTTTTTTCTATCCCGGCACCAAGCATCCGGGTATCCGGATCATCGCTATCTTCCAGCCATATTCCATAGGAATTCCATGTTAAATCTTTTTAAATTATGGTATGATAAAGCCGTTTTTTGATAATCAGATTTAAGGAAATTTACGAATCCATAGATCGGGAGGATTTATGCATTATTTATATATTGATCCGGGTACCGGCAGTATGCTGTTTACCATTCTGATCGGAGTGGCTGGCGCCGGTTTCTATGCTGTCCGAAACCTTGTGATGAAGCTTAGGTTCCGTCTGAGCGGCGGTAAGCAGGAGAAGGTCAGCAAAAACAAAATCCCCATCGTTATTTTTACGGACAGTAAACGCTACTGGAATCTTTTTGAGCCGATATGTGATGAATTTGAGAAACGGAAGACGAAACTTGTTTATATGACAGCTTCGGAGGATGATCCTGCATTTAAAAAGCAGTATCAATATATCGAGTGCCAGTACACAGGTGCCGGTAACCGTACCTTTGCAAAGCTGAACCTTTTGAATGCCGGCATCGTGCTTTCCTCGACACCGGGGCTGGATGTGTACCAGTGGAAACGCTCCAAGGATGTGGACTGGTACGTACATATCCCGCATGCAGCATCGGATATCACTATGTACCGGATGTTTGGCATTGATTACTATGATGCGATTCTCACGACGGGACAGTATCAGATTGATCAGGTCCGCGCGCTGGAGGCGGTTCGGAAGCTGCCGGCGAAGGAGACCTGTGTGGTCGGACTTCCGTATTTGGATATTATGGCAAAGCGTCTCGAGGCGGCACCACCGCTTCCGCCGCATGAGCGTACGGTGCTGCTGGCACCGTCCTGGGGTAAGAGCGCCATATTCAGTCGTTTTGGTGGCAGAATTATCGATGCCCTGCATAAGACAGGCTATCACATCATTGTCCGCCCGCATCCCCAGTCCTTCATATCAGAGAAGGAGCAGATGGAGAAGCTCATGCAGGAGTATCCCGAGAGCAGCTGGCTTGAATGGAACCGGGACAATGATAATTTTGAGGTTCTCCGGCGGGCGGATCTCCTGATTTCGGATTTTTCCGGCGTCATATTTGATTTTACATTGGTTTATGACAAGCCGGTAATCTATACCGAGACGGCATATGACAAGGCACCCTATGACTGCTGCTGGCTTAAGGACGAAACCTGGACATTTACAGTACTTCCCAAAATCGGTATGCCGCTCCGGGAGGAGGATCTTAATGATATGAAAGTACGCATTGACCAGTGCCTCGAGGACCAGCATTTTGCGGAAGCCCGGAGACAGGCGAGAGACGAAGCGTGGCAGTGCCGGGGGCATGGCGCCGAAAATGTGGCGGAGTATCTTATAAAAAAGCAGCAGCAGCTCTATAGCTAGTATTTACAAACAGGACAAGAGGATCGTTTCAATGTCTTTTTTTACCTTACTTCATAATTTGCTGATTGGACCGCTCGAGTTGTTTTTTGAGGTGGTTTACAGTTGGGCCAATGACCTTATACAGAACCCGGGGCTATCCATCATCGTGCTGAGCCTGATCATGAACTTCCTGGTTCTGCCTCTGTATCGGAGAGCCGATGCCATGCAGGAGGCGGAGAGAGCGCAGGAAGCAAGGATGCGCCCGTGGGTCGAGCACATTCGCAAAACCTTCCGTGGGGATGAACGCTTTATGATGCTTCAGACCTATTACCGGCAGAATGACTATAAGCCGACGGATGCGCTTAAGGGCTCGGTTTCGCTGCTTTTGGAGGTGCCATTTTTTATCGCGGCATATCAGTTTTTGTCCGGACTCAGTCTCCTTAAGGGCTTTGCTTTTGGACCGATCCCGGATCTGGGCGCACCCGACGGACTGATCCATATCGCGGGGATGTCGGTAAATCTTCTGCCGATCTTGATGACAGTGATCAATTTTATATCCGGTGCCATTTATACCAAAGGCTTCCCATGGAAAAGCAAGGTGCAGCTCTATGCCATGGCATTGATCTTCCTGGCATTTCTGTACCAGTCGCCATCGGGACTTGTTTTTTATTGGACGCTCAACAATGTCTTTTCCCTGCTTAAAAATATTTTTTATAAGCTGAAGCATCCGAGACTTGTGCTATGTATCCTGTCGGCACTGACGGGACTTGGAATTTTACTGCGTATTGTACGGGTACCGATGCCATCCAAGGAGCAGGAGCTTGCGGCAGCGGTTATCGGAGCTGCGCTGCTGCTGCCGGTTTTTATTTTTATCCTCCGAAAGAAGCTTGGGGCTGCGGGAAAGCTCCGGAGCTTTGTGCCGAACCGTAAAATTTATATTGCTGGGGCATTGTTTATCACGGTGCTCATTGGACTTGCTATTCCTTCCGCGACCATCGGCTCTTCGCCGGACGAGTTTTACAACATCTATGCATTTCATAATCCGATCTGGTTTATCATCAATGCATTTGTAATCTCCGCAGGATTTTTCCTTGTCTGGTGCAGCGTGTTTTACGCCCTTGCCAACGATACCGGTAAAAAATACATGGAGATTCTGGCTTTTGCGCTGTCCGGCATTATGGTGCTCGACTATATGCTCTTTGGTACGGATCTCGGCAATATGTCCGCATTTCTCAAGTACGACAATGGCGTGAGCTATGCAGTTTCCATGCAGCTCATAAATCTTGGTGCCATTTTGCTCTTGGCGGTTGTGCTGCTCTTTATCTATAAAAGACTGCGAATGCTGGTGATCCCGGTGCTTTGCGCGGGCTGTGCGGCGCTGACGGTTATGTCGGTTGGAAATATTTTGGAGATCCGGAAATCCATCCGCAGTGTGATGCCACAGATCGAGCAGGCAAAGCACGAGGAGGTTGAGCTTCCGTTCAGCAGAACCGGCAAAAATGTGGTGGTCTTTATGCTTGACCGGGCACTGAGCGTAGATTTCCCCTATGTGCTGAAAGAGGAGCCGCAGCTTCGCGAGATATTCAGCGGCTTTACCTATTATGCCAATACCATCTCCTATGGCGGCTTTACCAATGTAGGTACGCCAGCACTGTTTGGAGGCTATGACTACACACCGGACAAAATCAATGCGCGTGCCGATGAGTCGCTTGAAAAAAAGCAGAATGAGGCATTGAAGGTCATGCCGCGGCTGTTCAGCGAGCATGGCTATGATGTGACCGTTTGTGACCCGCCCTATGCCGGCTATAAATGGATTCCGGATCTCTCAATCTATGATGATCTTGACAATGTGCATGCCTATATCACAAAGGGCAGATATAATGCGGAGAGCTTCCGGAAGCAGATCACACGCGCCGATACCCGGAATCTTTTCTGTTACAGCGTAATGAAGGTGGCGCCGGTATCCCTGCAGGGACTTTTGTATAATGACGGTAATTATAATGAGGCGGGACTCAGCAGTGAGGATGCTGCCAATACGGCGCGGGAAACCATCTACAACGCGCATAAGTCCAGAGGCTTTTACAGTCTGTTTATGGATAGCTATACGGTGCTTCAGAATCTTGCAAATATGACCAAGGTGAAGGAATCGGATGACAGCAATCATCTGATACTGTTTGCCAATGAGACAACACATGAGCCGATGGTTTTAAAGGAGCCGGAGTATGAGCCTGCGCTGGAGATCGACAATACCGCGTATGACGCAGCGCACCGGGACCGTTTTACCGTGAATGGCAGAAAGATCCACTGTGACAATGTGCAGCAGATGATTCATTATGAGGCGAATGTTGCCGCGTTTCTCAAGATGGCGGACTGGATCGAGTATTTAAAAGAAACCGGAGTCTATGACAATACAAGGATTATCATCGTGTCGGATCACGGAAGAATCCTGAATCCGTTTGACGATCTGATCCTCCCGGATGGGCAGGACTCGACACTTTTTCATGCGATGCTGATGGTCAAGGATTTCGGTCAGTCCGGAGCACTGAAGGAGGACTGGCAGACCTTTATGACGCTTGGCGATATTGCAAATCTTGCAACGAAGGATGTGATTTCCAATCCGGTGAATCCTTATACCGGCACGGATCTCTCGGATGCAAGCGCTAAGGAGGGCAAGCAGCATATTCTGTATACGGAGAACCTGATCCAGAACAGTCATGGCAACACATTCCCGGATGGTACCTGGTATTCGGTGCATGATGATATCTATGATCCCGATAACTGGGAGGTTGAAGGCTCCAGCTGGAAATAGGTATGTGAGAGACTAACGGAAATTTGATACGCTTTGATGTACTGCCGTATTGATGGAATGCAAGCAAATTACATCAGAGCTATGTTCATAAATTTTGCGATAAATATAGAATATGAACGCGTACTGCGCTATAATGGAGTTCGTTTACGGGCTCCATTTTTTTTCGATCACAATATCAACGAAACAGGAAGAAACGCTATGGCAATTTCGGAATCACAGTTTAAGCTTTTATATCAGCTTATGGACGGTCAGCCGCATACGCAGCGGGAGCTAAGTGACCGGACCCAAATGGCACTTGGCAAGGTGAACCGGCTGGTGCAGGAGATGAAGGAGCAGGGACTTTTGGATGATACAAACCGGGTGACACCCCGGGGAATCGATACCATGCAGCCGTATAAGGTGCATAATGCGATCATTATGGCAGCCGGTATGAGCACGCGATTTGCACCGCTCTCCTATGAGAAGCCCAAGGCGCTCCTTGAGGTAAAGGGGGAGATCCTCATCGAGCGGGAAATCCGGCAGCTCCAGGCGGCGGGTATCACGGACATTACCGTCGTTGTGGGTTACATGAAGGAAAAGATGTATTATCTTGCGGACAAGCTTCATGTGCAGATCGTGGTGAATGAGGACTATTACCGCTATAACAATACGTCCACGCTGATGCAGGTGCTGGATCGGCTGGACAATACCTACATCTGCTCCTCGGACAATTATTTTACGGAGAATGTTTTTGAGCCGTATGTTTACCGCTCCTATTACTCGGCAGTATATTCCGTGGGACCGACGGATGAGTATTGCCTAAGCATTCGCCAGGATGGCAGAATCCGCAGCGTAAGTGAAGGAGGAACGGATGCCTGGTATATGCTCGGGCATGTGTACTGGGATCGTGACTTCAGCGCAAAATTCCGAAAGATTCTGATGGAATCGTATGACGACCCGGTTACCCGTGCGCAGCTTTGGGAAAATCTCTATATGAGACATATCAAGGAACTGGATCTTTACATACGGAAATATCCGGATACGGTAATCAAGGAGTTTGATTCCCTGGATGAGCTCCGGACCTTTGATGCGCATTATGTTGTAAACACCGACTCTCAGATTTTCCGTAATATCGATTCTGTGCTGCACTGCGAGGACAAAGACATAAGCAATATTGTGCCGATCAAGACCGGACTTACCAATGTTTCCTTCCGTTTCCGAGTGGGAGAAGAGACCTTTGTCTACCGTCATCCGGGACCCGGTACGGAAAAATACATCAACCGCCGGAGCGAGGCGGCTTCGATGGAAATCGCGAGAAAGCTCGGGCTGGATGATACTTTTATTTATATCGATCCGGAGAAGGGGTGGAAAATTTCCCATTTTGTCGAGCATGCGAGATTACTTAACTATAACAATAAGGCAGAGGTGCTTCAGGCACTTAAGATGGTCCGGAAGCTCCACACCCTGGGAGGCGGCACGGAGTACCGATTTGATCTTTGGAAGCAGATTGACGGCTTTTACGAGTCGCTTGCAAGAAGCGGACGGCAGAATTTTGAGGGAGCCGACCAGATCCGGGAGGACCTCACGAGGATCCGTGCGCTTGCGGACAGCGATCAGGTCCCGGCATGCCTCTGTCATGGCGACTGCTATAACCCTAATTTCCTCCTGGATGATGACAATAAGATGTATCTTATCGACTGGGAATACTCCGGGATGGCGGATCCGGCAGGTGATCTTGGAACCTTTATCGCCTGCTCTCCATATGATATGAAGCAGGCGGATGAGGTGATTACTGCATATCTCGGCTATCGTCCGGAGCTTCCGGAGTTCCGGCACTATGTCGCGTATGTTGCGATCCTGTCTTACTACTGGTTTGTCTGGTCCTTGTATCAGGACTCTGTCGGGAAGCCTGTCGGCGAATGGCAATACCTCTGGTATAAATCCGTGAAGGCCTATAGCGCACGTACGCTCAGGCTATATCAGGGCATGGATGACCGGGAAACTGCACCAAGGGATACAGACATACAGGAAACCTGAGCTATGCACAGGGACGTGAATATGGATGAGAATGCTTTATTCTAAGGAGATAAAGGTATGCAGGAAAAATCTATTGAGGAGCTTATAAAAGAGGAGACCGCAAAAAGAATTACGGAGATGGAACGGAAGGACTATCCGTTTCCGGCTCCGATCGGTCAGAAAGATGTCATCATGATGGTCGGACTTCTGATCGTCTGTATTGTGCTGATTGTTTTATGCATGCTGGGGGTAATTGCGTGATGTGGCAGGAAAAGGATTATGTAAAACAGGAAACTATCACCGGAGCGGTACCGATGCTTCGTGGAGAGAGACAATACTCCTTCTGGGATCTCTTTCTTTCTACGAGCGGCTTTGCGATTGCCACGTGGTGTTATACACAGGGAGCATATGTTGCGCAGTATCTGAGCTTCAGGCAGATGCTGATTAATATTTTCTGCTTTAACATTGTATGGGTGCTGATTGAATGTATCCCGGTGCTTTTTGCCGTGCGCTACGGCATTGACCTCTGGATCTGGCTTCGGTCAGTCCTTGGCATCAAGGGAGTGGCGATCCTTGCTACAGTGATCAGTCTTGCAAATTTTGGCTGGTATGCGGTGGACTCCAATCTTTTTGCATCATCGATGATTAATCTCGTGGCAGGCTTTGGTGTGCAGCTGAATCCCTCGCTCTGGAAACCGCTGCTTGGCGTGCTGTGTGTAATCTTAGGCACTTTGATTGCTTTGGGTGGTCCGGAAGTCATCAAATGGACCAACCGTTTCCTTGTGACATGCCTCCTTGCGGTCGGTGTAATCGTTGTAATTATCTGCTTTACCTCCGTGCCGCTGCCGGAAATCAATGCCGTACAGCCGGATACCAGTCTTTATGATACGGCACTTGGACGCTTTATGCTGTCTGCGGAGGGCAATGTTGCATTTGCATTTTCCTGGTCCACACAGGCACTGGTTATGCCGAGGCTTGCGCGTACCGAGCGCAGCGGCTACTGGGCGACAACGCTTGCCTATGGTATGGTGGCACCGTTTTTTGTTGCCGCTGGTGGCATTATGGCGCTTGCCATGTATGCGAAGTTTGGCTATTACGAGAGTGATCCGACAACCATGCTGGCAGCACTGGCAGGTCCCGGCTTTTCCCTGTTAAGCCTTCTGATGGTAGCATTCGCAAATATCGGTACCCAGGGGACCGGCTCCTATGTGAACTGCATGATTGTAAAAAGCGGGCTTCCGCAGATCCGCTATCGTACGCTCGTAATTATCGCGATGTTTTATGTCAGCGCCTTGACGATCTGGGGCTGGGTTATGGATCATTTCGGGTCCTTTATTTCCTGCGCGGCATATATTCAGGGACCGATCATCGGCATGACGGTTGTGGATTACCTGATTGTCAAGAAGCGCCGCCTTTCCTTCCGGAGTGTGTATTATCTGGAAGGACACGACGCGTATCGCTTTACCGGGGGATTTAATCTTGTGGGACTTGGTTGTCTCCTGATCGCGTTTATTACTGCCATCGTGTTTGTCTATAATCCGGCGACCGGTACGATTAAAAGCAGCCTTTTTATGCTGACGACCGGCAGCGGCTATACCGCCATAGCAGGTGGACTCCTTTACTGGATTGCCTCATTGACACCGCTCCGGAAGTATATGTTACGAGACCGGGCGGACCTGGATGTACAGTGAGAGATGAAAAGATCCCCCGTGCAAATCAACCTGGCCTGGGCTGGTCTTGATTGGCACGGGGGATAAGAGCAATAGACAAGCATGCTGGACAAGTGCAGTGATTCAGCATCGATCAGAGCTGCAGCCGCAGCAGAATCTGCATCGCATAGGCGGAAAACGCAAGGATTACGGTCAGCACCACATAGCGAAGCCCCACAACGAGCTTGTTACAGCGGATGTGCAGACGCTCCAGATTGGTGTTGACAACGCCCCGGTACAGGTGGATCAGTTCCGGCACAGCGGCTTCCTCGGACATTTCTCCAAGCTTCAGCTGCTCCATCTTTTCCGGATCCATCCGCTTGATGCCCTCCGGCTCCAGCAGCTGCATGAGATAAATTAATATGTAGACATAGGAGATAATGACCGCGATGCACATCAACACATAAAGCATGGTAACTACATTATTAAAACGGCTTCCGGCAAAAGAGATGCTGGTAAAGCTTGATAAAAGACCGGTAATGAAGACAAAAAGGAAACCACAGAAGGTAATGATGATATAAACCTTATTGTCCAGCTTGTTGCTCCGGTCAAACACATTGGAGTACTCGATCCGGAGCGACTCCAGCTCCTGATAGTCACCATTCTCGTGCTTGTTATGCAGAGGCTGATGTTCCTCAAAATAAAGATGTCCCTCTGCGTCAACCCGATGAAACAAAGGATTCTCCGGCGTTTTTTCTTTTTCCATCATTTGATTATTTTGATTATCCATAATTTTACAGTCCGCAATTTTACAATCATATCAGCTACTCGTACATCATATCACGATCTTCTGGAAATTTCACTTTTCTGAAAAATAAAACAGTGTGCCTTGGTGATGCAAAAAAGAAAACACCGCTATAAAAATAATCTATTGCATTTTTCTGTAAAAGCTGATTTCTAATTCCCTCTTTTGGTGTATAATAACTGCAATATTGTTACTTATGGATCAGGACATGAGTTTTATCATTTTAAGCTGTCCGTTGGGAAATACGTAAAATTGACATTTGAAAGAGAGCCTGATCCATCATTACTTATATAAAATCAGGCATTCAATATAGTACAGAAATCAGAGGTTTATGGGGCATGGCAAGACTGATCATTGAGGGAAATACGGTACGCGCGATTGATTTCGGCGCAGAACAGAAGCAGACGGTGGTCATCCATAAACATGGCAGAGCACAGCGAATTGAGCTTACACGAGATGTTCGGAGCGGTCAGATGCGGATGCAGGTCCATGAAGCTCATAAAGAGGCAGCGCCTGTTCTAAAACCGATTCCGAAGAGAGTTTTTGCGTGGTTTTTTAAAACAGCGCTCATTGGAAGTCTTACACTCATTATGGCATCCGGGTACTATTGCGTGCACATGAATACGCAGATCGCATCCCGGGCGGATGCAATTGCATCGAAACAGAAACAGCTGGAGCAGATGAAGCTTGAAAATGATGCACTCGAGCAATCCATTGACCACACCATTGACCAGAAGGAGCTCTACCGGATTGCAACGCAGGAGCTTGGCATGGTGCCGGCGGATCAGTCTCAGGTGATTCAGTATCAGAAAAAAGATCCGGGCTATGTAAGACAATACGATGCGATCCCTGAGAAATGATGATGAAATAAAGGCAGCCAAAAGATTCAAGAGGAAGCAGTACGGGAAGAAATCTATGAAAACAGCAGTGATAACCGGAGCATCAAGAGGAGTGGGGAGAGCCGCAGCGGAAGCATTGGCACGGGAAGGTTGGCGGCTGATTTTGAACTGCCGCTCGCGCTTTGACGCCCTGGATCAGGTTGCGGCAGCACTTGCGGAGCAGACGGAGGTTACGGCAATTCACGGTCCGATTGACGAGGCTGTGCTAAGCAAACATCTAGGAATCGACCTCAATGCTTTTGCATCGGTATGTGAGGAGGCACTGGATCATATTAAGGAGTATGCGAATGTTTCTGACCCGTTTGCACGCCGCACGCGCATTGCAGAGGACAGCGCCGACCAGCTGCTTCTTATTAATAATGGCGGTATCTCCACCTTTCACCTTGCACAGGAGGTGACAGACGCGGAGCTGGAGGAGATGCTCGATGCCAATTTAAAAACGATGTTCCGCACAACCCGGGCGATGATTCCATATCTTTTGAAGGTTGGGAAAGGTGCTGTGATCAATATTTCTTCCGTCTGGGGACAGGATGGCGCGTCCATGGAGTCTGTATATTCCATGACCAAGGGCGGAATCAATGCCTTTACCCGGGCGCTTGGCAAGGAGCTTGCTCCAAATCATATCCCGGTCAATGCGCTTGCGCTTGGCTGCGTTGATACCGATATGAATGCCTGGCTCTCTCCGGAGGAGCGGGAGGCACTCGAAGCAGAAATTCCCTATGGCAGGATGGCAACGCCGGAGGAAGCAGCAGAGATGATTGTCCTCCTTGCCAAGGCACCTGCCTATCTCACCGGACAGATCATTACCATGGACGGAGGCTGGATCTAGGTAGCCTCTGGTTATCGCTGCCTTTCCACATTGTACTTTGACGTCTTGACTTATTCTGCTATAATAAGACGGTAAAAAAACAGATTTCAGCAAAACGAGGCATCGATATGAAATATAATTTCAAAGAGATTGAACCGAAGTGGCAGGCTGAGTGGGAGAAATCCGGTATCTTTAAGGCTGTGGATTTTGACCCGCGTCCGAAGTGGTATGGACTGGTAGAGTTCCCGTATCCGTCCGGAGTCGGCATGCATGTAGGCCATATCAAGGCATATTCCAGTGTGGAGGTCATCGCCCGTAAGCGGAGAATGCAGGGATACAATGTCCTTTTTCCGATGGGCTTTGATTCTTTCGGTCTGCCTGCGGAGAACTACGCAATCAAGACCAATACCCACCCGCATATCATTACCGAAAAAAATATCGCACATTTCAAGGACCAGATGGAGAAGGTTGGTTTCTCCTTTGACTGGAGCCGTGAGATTGCAACCTCTCATAAGGATTATTACAAGTGGACCCAGTGGATCTTCCTTAAGCTTTTTGAACATGGACTTGTCTTCCGTGCTAAAACCCTGGTAAATTACTGTCCGCATTGTAAAGTCGTGCTCTCTAACGAGGATTCTCAGGGAGGCAAGTGCGATATCTGTCATAGCGATGTCATTCAGCTGCCAAAGGATGTCTGGTATCTCAGAATCACCCAGTATGCGGATAAGCTGCTGGAGGGTCTTGAGCATGTTGACTATCCGGACAGCATCAAGCAGCAGCAGGTGGCATGGATCGGCAAGTCTACCGGTGCCTTTGTTAATTTCCAGCTCGCGGATCAGGATGGTCATGCTGTAGGTGACAAGATGGAAATCTACACCACACGCTGTGATACACTGTATGGCGTTACCTTTATGGTTGTGGCTCCGGAGCATCCGGTACTGGATAAGTACAAGGACCAGATTTCCAACTGGGATAAAATTACAGAGTATCGCGCAGAGTGCGCTAAAAAGACCGAGTTTGAGAGAACGCAGCTGGTTAAGGATAAAACTGGTGTCAAGGTTGAGGGTCTTACTGCCATCAATCCGATCACCGGCAAGCAGATTCCAGTCTTTATCGCAGATTATGTCATGATGGGATATGGTACCGGTGCTATTATGGCAGTACCGGCACATGATCAGCGTGACTATGACTTTGCCAAGGCATTTGGCGTAGAGATCGTGCAGGTCATCAAGGGCGGAGACATTTCCAAGGAAGCCTACACAGGCGACGGCGAAATGATTAACTCCGGCTTCCTCAACGGCTTTACCAATAAAAAGGATTCCATTGCGCGCATGCTTGAGTACCTTAAGGAGCAGGGCATTGGTCACAAGGGCGTGCAGTATAAGATGAAGGACTGGGCATTTAATCGTCAGCGTTACTGGGGAGAGCCGATTCCGCTGATTCACTGCCCGAAGTGCGGTACCGTAGCTGTGCTGGAGAATGAGCTGCCGCTGGAGCTTCCGGATGTTGATAACTTTGAGCCGGGTACCGATGGACAGAGTCCGCTTGCCAAGATCGACTCCTTTGTTAACTGTACATGTCCGAAGTGCGGCGGTCCTGCAAAACGTGAAACGGACACGATGCCGCAGTGGGCTGGTTCCTCATGGTACTTCCTCCGTTTCTGTGATCCGCACAATGATAAAGCCTTTGCCGATCGCAGGAAGCTGGATTACTGGATGCCGGTAGACCATTACAACGGTGGTATGGAGCATGTTACACGACATCTCCTCTACTCCAGATTCTGGCACAGATTCCTCTATGACATCAACGAGGTCGGCACACCGGAGCCATATGCCAAGCGTACCTATCAGGGACTGATCCTCGGACCGGACGGTGAAAAGATGTCGAAATCCAAAGGGAATGTCATCGACCCGATGGATATCGTGGACCAGTATGGCGCTGACACGCTGAGAGTCTATGTGCTCTTTATGAGTGATTACACGGCAGCAGCACCATGGAGCGATGAGAGTGTCCGTGGCTGTAAGAGATTCCTGGATCGTGTTGCGGGACTGACGGAGATTGCAAACGCAGACAAGGAGGATCCAAAGCTTGAGTCCTCGGTACATAAGACGATTAAAAAGGTAAGCGAAGACATTGAGAAGATGAAATTTAATACGGCAATTGCCGCACTGATGTCTCTGATCAATGAGTTTACCAAGGCAGGCTCTATTACAAAGGAAGATCTTGTAACTTTTATCAAGCTCTTAAGCCCGTTTGCACCGCATCTCACTGAGGAAATCTGGCAGCAGATCGGGGGCGAAGGTTTCCTGACTGTTTCCGCCTGGCCGGAATTTGATGAGGAGAAGACCAAGGACGCGGTGCTTAACATCGGTGTACAGGTGAACGGCAAGGTCAGAGGCAATGTGGATCTGCCGAGAGACTGCACAAGAGATGAAGCTGTAGAGACAGCAGAGAAGGATGAAGTGATTTCCCGCTTCCTGGAGGGCAAGACCATCGTCAAGGTGATCTATGTTCCGGGTAAGATCCTTAATTTTGTTGTGAAGTGATCCTTGCAAAATTATTGTACTAAAATCATTATGGTAAACTTTCTGGTATGGAAAGTTTACCATGGGAGCAGAGTTATTGCTTCATGGCATGCAAACCGATATCTAAGGACGTCTGGCGGACACAGGTTTCGCCGGACGTCCTTTTTGTAAATTGCGGTTACGGCATTGCAATAGCTCTATTTTTATTTTCAGAGCTTTCAGACAGTAATATCTGTTCAAGTCCTGCCAGGCAGGTATATAATACAGGACACAAGTCAAAGTCTATAGCCGGTTGATTCAGCGGAAAAAGCAGGCGTGACCTCATACATATTGTCTGTGCAGGATTGCAGTTTGGCTTTGACTTGCAAAGTTTGGCTTGCTATTGTTTACGAGAATAAGAAGTGGGGGAAAGTCATGACACTTAAAGACTTGGAGATCGGCGAGTCCTGCCGAATTACAGCTGTAGGCGGCGAGGGTGAGCCCAGGCAGCATTTTCTGGATATGGGTGTGATTCCGGGAGCTGTCGCAACTTTAATTAAATATGCTCCGATGGGAGACCCGATGGAGCTTCGGATACATGGATATGCATTGACATTAAGGCTTGCGGATGCACAGCAGATTGAGGTAGTTCAGATCAGCGCGGCGGAAGCAAAGGCGGAGGAGGATGATGCGGCATCCATACAAGAAAAACAGAGCTATGCAAAAAGACAGACGGTCGAGGAGCATCCAGGACTTGGCGAGGGAGGTAGATTTCATGATAAGGCAACCGAGCATGCACTCCCGGAAGGAACAATACTCACATTTGCACTGGCGGGCAATCAGAACAGTGGTAAGACAACACTGTTTAACCAGCTGACCGGTTCCAACCAGCATGTGGGAAATTTCCCAGGAGTTACGGTAGACCGTAAGAGTGGCGCGATCCGCGGATATCCGGGTACAGAGGTGACGGATCTGCCGGGCATTTATTCCATGTCGCCTTATACCAGTGAGGAGCTTGTTTCCAGAGAATACATTCTGCATGAGAAACCCAAGGGCATCATCAATATCGTAGATGCGACCAATATCGAGCGGAATCTCTATCTTACCATGCAGTTGATTGAGCTCAATATCCCTATGGTTGTTGCACTCAACATGATGGATGAGATGCAGGGAAATGGTGGATCTGTGCTGATCAACCGGATGGAGAAGCATCTCGGAGTACCGGTGATCCCGATTTCCGCAGCTAAAAATCAGGGCGTCAGTGAGCTGATAGAGCATGCAATTCATGTCGCAAAATACCAGGAGAGACCGAAACGACAGGATTTCTGCGATGAACAGGATCATGGCGGAGCAGTGCATCGCTGCATTCACGCCATCATGCATCTGATTGAAGACCATGCGGCGGCAGCCGAGATCCCAATCCGTTTTGCGGCAACCAAGCTGGTAGAAGGTGATCAGCATATCATGGAGGCGCTCAAGCTTACGCAGAACGAGAAGGAGATGATTGAGCACATCATTGTGCAGATGGAGGAGGAACGAGGCCTCGACCGGAATGCGGCAATTGCTGATATGCGGTTCTCATTCATTGACAGACTTGTTAAAAAAACCGTGATCAAGCCGACCGAAAGTAAGGAAGCCATCCGAAGCGCAAAACTGGACCGCCTGCTTACAGGTAAATATACCGCGATTCCTATGTTTATCCTGATTATGGGCATTGTGTTCTGGCTCACCTTCAATGTCATCGGCGCGTTTTTGCAGGATCTGCTGGCACAAGGCGTAGACGCGCTTACAAAGCTTGCGGATCAGGGACTCACGGCGCTTGGTACCAGTCCGGCACTTCATTCCCTGCTGATTGATGGTATCTTTACAGGTGTCGGCTCCGTACTCAGCTTCCTTCCGATTGTTGTGACATTGTTCTTTTTCCTCTCACTTCTGGAGGATACGGGATACATGGCGAGGATCGCATTCGTCATGGATAAGCTGCTTCGTAAGATCGGACTCTCGGGTCGAAGTATTGTACCAATGCTCGTCGGATTTGGCTGTTCCGTACCGGCGGTCATGTCTTCCCGGACGCTTCCCTCGGAACGGGACCGGAAGATGACCATTATGCTGATCCCGTTTATGAGCTGCTCTGCCAAGCTTCCGATCTACGGATTTTTTACAGCAGCGTTTTTCCCCGGGAGGGGCGCACTGATTATGGTACTGCTGTATTTCACAGGGATCCTTGTAGGAGTGATTGTTGCCAAGATCAGTCAGTGTACCGTCTTTAAGGGCGAGGCAGTGCCGTTTGTTATGGAGCTTCCAAACTACAGAATGCCGGGATTTAAAAACGTCATGCAGCTTTTATGGGAGAAGGCAAAGGACTTTATCAGCCGTGCCTTTACCATCATCACGCTGGCAACCATCGTCGTCTGGTTTTTACAGACCTTTGACTTCGGGCTTAACATGGTAACGGATTCCGGACGAAGCATCCTTGCGATCATTGCCGGATGGATCTCTCCGGTTTTTGCGCCGATGGGATTTTCCAACTGGAAGATTACATCCGCACTCATTACCGGATTTATGGCAAAGGAAAGCGTTGTATCGACACTACAGATTCTGTTTGGCTCTGACGCGGCATTGCATGCAGTACTCACTACTGTGTCTGCTGCCGCACTGCTGGTATTCTGCCTGCTTTATACACCGTGTGTAGCTGCCATTGCGTCCATTCATCGTGAGCTCGGCAGAAAATGGGCGATCGGCGTTGTAGTTTTGCAGTGTGCCATTGCCTGGCTCTGCGGCGTCATCGTTTACCAGGTGGGCATGCTTCTTGTCTGATTGCGCTAGACTCGCATAAAGTTCTTTCATAAAAACTTTTGCAAGGCTTTTTGATGAGACTTTGTCATAGGGCTTTTAGGGATTTATAAACATAGCATCTGATGTTGCTTTTTCCTTGAGACAGCATCAGATGCTTTTTTTGCACTTTAAAACGTCACACATTGTTCACAATTTATTTAGCACTCAACGCTTGACATTGCTAACAAAGTGACTATAATACGAGGTGTAAAGAGAAAAAGAGATGAGGTACAAAGGAGCGGGAGCTCCGGAGAACCTGATTTCCAATAGATAGCAGGAGGTTATGAATTATGATGTATATGCCTAGTGTATTTGGTGAGAATCTTTTGGATGATTTCTTTAATGATGACTGGTTTGATTATCAGCCTGCATACAGATATAGACAGAATGCAGCAGGCCTCATGAAAACCGATATCAAGGAAAACGATAAGGATTATGAAATGAATGTTGAGCTTCCGGGCTACAAGAAAGAGGACCTGAAGCTGGAGCTTAAGGATGGCTACCTTACCATTCAGGCTGCCCATAATGAAAACAAGGATGAGAAGGATAAGAATGGCAAGATGGTCAGACAGGAGCGTTACTCCGGATCCATGCAGAGAAGCTTCTATGTTGGCGATGATCTCAAGGAAGAGGACATTCACGCAAGGTTCGTTGATGGTGTGCTTACCATAGCGATCCCTAAGAAGGAAGCAAAGCAGCAGATTCCGGAAAAGAAGACCATCGCGATTGAGGGATAATGAGGCGTCGGAAGCATTCGCCTGAGCTTACTCGGCGAATGCTTCTGCCGCGGGTCATACATAAGTGCCCGGGTTCCGGGCGAGATGAACAGCCCGGGGCGATCCGCACGAGGGTAAGGTAGTTTACATAAATTTTAGTAACGACGGTTCAGAACCAACATCCTGAGCGAGCCATATATAAGGAGGTAAGTTTTATGTTTATGCCTAGTGTATTTGGTGAGAATGATTTGATGGATGATGTTTTTGATGATTTTGACAGAGACGAGCGTGCGCTTGCAAAGGCGGGAAATCGTTTCTTTGGTCAGAGAAATCCGTTGTTTGGCAGACATGCCAAGAACCTGATGAAGACGGATGTCAGAGAAACAGATAACAGCTATGAGCTTGCAGTAGATCTGCCTGGCATGAAGAAGGACGATGTAAAGCTGGAACTGAAGGATGGTTATCTTACAATTTCAGCTGAAAAGAGTTTGGATAAGGATGAGAAGAGCAAGGAAGGTAAGATGATTCGTCAGGAGCGCTATGCCGGTGCTATGCAGAGATCCTTCTATGTTGGCAGTGATGTCACAGAGGATGAGGTCAAGGCCGGATTTGAAAATGGTGTTCTGAAGATCTCGATTCCAAAGAAGGCAGAAGCCAGGAAAGAGGAAGAGCATAAGTATATTACGATCGAATGATGCATTTCCGGAATTGTTCCCTGAATGCCACTAGGGACCGGTGGTCTGAAAAACTGCCGGTCTGGGATCAGAGGATTTTGATTAGATAGAGATTTGATACATCATATAATCCTGAAAACTGAACTGTTTTACAACGAGACCGGAGCACAGTGAAAGTACAGTGCTCCGGTCTTTTTGTGTGTTAAAAGTAAAAACGATATTTAAAGCGCGACAAATTTTTGGGACAGAATCGGACAGCGCGAGGTTCCTTGCGAAATCTCTGATTGTGTGGTAAGATAGCTATTGTATGTTTCGGTAAGACACATTAAGATACATTTGCATAAAAATCTATATTATGTCTCTGTAGCTCAGCTGGATAGAGCGTCCGCCTCCTAAGCTTCGAGGGGACCTAACGCCTCGGGGTCTTTAAAAAAACGAGTGCGGAGTTCGAATTGTGACGGAAGCCAATATCACCTAACGCCAAAATGGCGTCGGTCGATATTTGCAAAATAGATGTCCTCGCAGCTGGTTGATTAGACAGAAACGAGACATCACCGGGTGGCTCCGGAGGGCTCAAAAAGCCCGGAAATAAGCCAAAAATTGAATATGTCTGCGTAGCTCAGTTGGA
>DJXY01000202.1 GCA_002449915.1 Oribacterium sp. UBA6992 | reverse complement strand
AATACTGCTTGATAAAGTCAGTCAGAATCTCCGCATCCTCCGCTTCCCGGTCTATGTCAATAAACTGATGATCTCTGCCGATAATTTTGCCATCCCGTACAAAGAAAATCTGAATGACACAGTCGCTCCATTCCCGCCGCATGCCGATGATATCACGGTCCTCGGTGTCATAGGCCGTGATTTTCTGACGGTTCTGTATTGCCTCAATTGCCTGGATCTCGTCTCTTAACTGGATCGCTGTTTCAAAATCCAGGTTATCCGAGGCTCTTGTCATCTTGCGCGCAAGCTCCTTTATAATGTCATCATATTTTCCGTTAAGAAAGTCGAGTACCTTGCCAACCTGTATCAGATAATCCGCGCGTGACTGCCTGCCGATGCATGGAGCATCACATTGATGGATGTCATAATAAATACACTTGTTGGTGAGCGGATGATCCTCCGAAAACACCTTGCTGCAGTTCCTGATATGAAAGGTTTTACGAATCAGCTCTATAACCTCTCTCACCTGATCCATGGATGCATATGGTCCATAGTACTTTGCACGGTCCCGTCCACGCTTCCGTACCGCTATAACCCTGGGAAACGGTTCATCCATCGTCACCTTAATATAGGGATAATTTTTATCATCCTTTAGGAGTGTATTGTATCTCGGCTTATATTCCTTAATCAGATTGGATTCCAGAATCAGCGCCTCAAGCTCGGAATCCACCACGATATACTCAAAACGTTCAATCAGGCTCACCATCTGCTGGATTTTAGCAGATTTTTTATAAGATTTCTGAAAATACTGCTTAACCCGGTTTTTGAGGACCTTTGCCTTACCTACATAAATTACCTCGTCCTTAGGTCCGTGCATCAAATAAACTCCCGGCATGGCCGGGAGTTTCGTAAGCTCTTCCTGTATATTAAATCTGGTATGATCTGTCATCCTGATGATATCCCTCCCGGGGCTGTTCCTGATGCAACATATATATGATCAATGCTCTGATGACGCAAGAAAAGCGTCCCAGTTATAGTCATTGGCGGCATTCCAGAGGATCCACTCCTCATACCCCTGATCATAAACCGCCTTGATTTCCTGCCGGATTTCCTTTGCACCATAGTTTATATGGTATGGCAGCCAGGAAGCCGTAAATGCCTGCAGCCACGGCCTCACAATTGCCTGATGTATGCCTTCACTTTGATTGAGAGTAAGCGACTTCCGGGATGCATTAAGCGCGCCGCTGATACTTCCATATGGATCCGTATCAGGATGCTCAATGCCAAAATTACCGTCGCCATAATGAGATGGATAAATCATCGGACACATATAATCCACGCAGGATGCCATAACAGGATAATCCTGTCCTACCGCTGCGGCATCAACATAGGATCCGATAATCGTACCAAAAACATCTGCAGAGACAAAGATATTTTTTTCTGCTGCGCGGTCAGAGATATACTGCATAAACTCGGTAATGATGTCAGTTTTAGACCGTCCCTGTGTATCGTCCTCTGTGTAAACTACATCCTTCATGCCCTGCTCGGTGCAGAAGCGCACATAATCGAACTGGACTTCATCAAAGCCTGCATCCGCGCAATCGTCCGCAACCTCCGCAAGATACTCCCAGTATTCTTTTTTGTAGGGATTGACCCACGCCATGCCCGAATTATCATAAAAAAGACTGCCGTCCGATTTTGTGTTCATCCATTCAGGACGAACTGTGGCAAGATAAGGGTCACGGAATGTAACGAGTCTGGCGATGGCATAAATGCCATGCTCATGCAGCTTGGAAATAAGCCCGGGCAGGTCAGGAATTGTATCTGTCTGAGAAGCCAGCTCTTGAACCTCGGGCGACTCTGCCGGAAAGGCAATCTGCCCCCGGTCATTTTTGATGTCAATTACTACTGCATTTAACTCTGTCTCGTCAATATGAGAAATAATATCTTCCATGCGGGAGGACCCCGCCGTGGCGTCGGTTAGATAAATACCCTTTACCTTAACCCTTTCTCTGCTGATTTCCTTCTTTTTCCAGGTCTTGGCTTCCATCGCAGCCACCTCCGAGGCTTCCGCAATGGAAGCTTCTATGGACTGCTTCTCTCTGGAAGCTGCAAACTGTGACTCCGCCGCCAGCTCGGACTCATATTGCTTTAGTTCGTCCGACTTGTTGATTTTATAGACAAGTGGTTCCCTTTTCTGGCAGCCAATCAGCGCGAGGCAGAGGATCGTTACAAGCGTAAAAATCTTCTTCATGTTTGACCTCGTATATATCAGCCATAATACGGGTTCATTATACCACTTTTCTCTTATTCTTCAACTTTTTATGGGACAGAGTCACCATTTATAGCCATTTTCCCCTATTTTAATGACTCTGCGATGGCACATGCCAGTGCATCAAGAGCCTCAAGGTTAAAGGTTGCCGACTTAACAGTGAGTGTTTCTCCCACCTGCTCCATATTTTTCATCGAGTCCAGCTCCGCTTTCAAAAGCTTACCTGCAGCAGGCGCCCAGGTACCATTTTCAATGATGGCATATTTTTTATTCTGTACAGTAAGCGCCTTCATATCCTGAATCAGATTTTCCATCTTGGGGAAAAGTCCGTTATTATATGTAGTAGCGCCAAAGACGATATGCGATACACGGAAACTCTCGGAAATCAGCACCGATACATCCGTTTTGGAAACATCATATACTGCAATATTTTTAACGCCTTTTTCAGCAAGACGAAGCGTAAGTGCATTAATGACAGACTCTGTATTGCCGTACACTGAGTTGTAAAATACTGCCACAGCCTTGTCTTCCGCTTCATATTTTGACCACTTGTCATATAAGCCGACAATGAAGTCGAGGTCCTCTCTCCAGACCGGTCCATGCAGCGGGCAGATCATCCGGATCTCAAGCTTGCAGGCTTTTTTCAGTACATTCTGCACCTGCATCCCATATTTACCGACAATATTGGAGTAATATCTTCTGGCGTCATCTGTAAAATCCTTTGCCTTATAATTCATCTCATCCGCAAACAGATTTCCATTATTTGTGCCAAATACGCCAAATGCATCTGCGGAGAACAGAATTCCGTCCGTTTTGTCATATGTGAACATAACCTCCGGCCAATGTACCATCGGAGCCATCACAAACGACAGCACATGTTTTCCAAGGCTTAATTCATCTCCCTCCTTAACTACAAGCTTCTGCTCCTCTGTCAGTGCCAGCGTAAAGAACTGGCTTATCATCTGGAAGGTTTTAGCAGTAGAAACCACCTGGATTTCCGGATAACGCAGTACGATTTCATCGATCAGTGCGCAATGATCCGGCTCCATATGGTTGACAATCAGATAATCTAGCTTGCGCCCGCACAAAACATGCTCCAGGTTTTCTAGAAACTGTTTCCCTGCTGTATGATCCACCGTATCCAGAAGAGCTGTTTTTTCATCCTGGATAAGATAGGAATTATAGGTTACTCCACGGTCCAACGGAAAGATGTTTTCAAAAAGATGAAGACGACGGTCCTCCACTCCAAGGTAGGTAATATCGTCCTTCAGATTTCTCACTGCATACATTGCTAACTCCTTTTGTCAGATCACTGACATATTTTTATCATTCTGCTTCAGTTTAACATTATTTAAAGTATCAGTCTATAGGCTCTTATGACAAGCTGATAAACATTATCGTTTTATTTTGGATACAATTTTAATCCATGCCATCCTTGCTTTGCGGTATATAGATTCCGTGAAAGTCTGACAAAGACAAAAGAAAACCGGACAAAAGTAAATTTTAAAGTCAAAGAGGCTTTATTTATGTAAAAAAAGACTCCAGAGAAAACTCTCTGAAGTCTTTGATCATCTCATTTATGAGGATTAAGCCTCAACCTTGATAATCTCACGCTTATTGTAAGATCCGCAAACCTTGCAGACTCTGTGAGGCATAACAAGAGCACCACACTTTGAGCACTTTACAAGATTAACAGCACCCATCTTCCAGTTAGCTCTTCTAGAATCTCTGTGAGCCTTGGATGATTTATTCTTAGGACAGATTGACATTTCTCTACACCTCCTTCGTCATACCCGGCTATTATAGCCAAACGGTTTTTCTATGTCAAGCAGATTTCGATAAGAAACCCGCCTTTTTCACACTCGTACTATAATACTACATCGTCTTATAAAACGCAAGTATTATTTTATTATTTTAGAAAAAATACCGGTGGCACAAAATTCTGCCACCGGAAAATATGCTTATTATGACCTTGCTTACAGAGTCCGTAATCAGCCCTGTACAAGACGCAGTGTATCTCTTGCGATCGCAAGCTCCTCGTTGGTCGGAATCATAAAGATCTTAACCTTGGAATCATCTGTTGAAATCAGTGCAGCCTTGCCGCGAACCTTATTTCTCTCCGGGTCAATCTTTGCACCAAGATATCCGAGGTAATTCTCTACGATAAATGCACGAGTATAAGCGTCATTCTCGCCTACACCGGCGGTAAAGGTAATGGCGTCAACACCATTCATTGCGGCAACATAGGCGCCAATGTACTTGGCAACTCTGTACCGGAATGCATCCAGAGCTACTGCTGCCATGTGATTGCCCTCTTTAGCAGCCTTCTCAACATCACGGAAATCAGAGGAAACACCGGACATACCAAGCACGCCGGACTTCTTGTTCAGTACATTCAGTGCCTCATCCACAGTAATATGCTCATGATTGCAGAGGAACTGTACTACAGCCGGATCAATATCTCCGGAACGTGTACCCATGATCAGACCCTCAAGCGGAGTAAGACCCATGGAAGTATCTACGCCCTTGCCGCCAATGGATGCAGAGATGGAAGCACCGTTTCCAAGGTGGCATACAATAACCTTAGCCTTTTCCGGATCAAGATGACCGAATTTAATCGTCTCACCGGAAACAAAGGTATGAGATGTGCCGTGGAAGCCGTATCTTCTGATACCGTACTTCTCATAGTATTCTGTCGGAATCGCATAATAGAACGCCTTCTCCGGCAGGGACATACCAAAGGTAGTATCAAATACAGCAACGTTTGGCTTGCCCGGTACAATCTTCTCACATGCCTCGATACCGGTAAGGTTTGCAGGGTTATGCAGAGGTCCCAGATCAAAGCAGCTGCGGATAACATCCTTAACATGCTGATCTACAACAGTGGACTGGGTAATTTCCTTACCTCCATGGAGAACTCTGTGGCCGATCGCATTGATCTCATCTACAGAAGAAACAACGCCATGATCCTTATCTGTAAGAGCATCAAATACAAGCTTTACAGCAACATCATGATTCTCCATCGGTGTCTCAAGCTCAAAATCCTCTATGCCGGGAACCTTATGTGTAAGCTTGGAACCAGCAATACCGATTCGCTCGCAGAGACCCTTGGCAAGGACAGCCTCAGTATCCATGTCGATCAGCTGGTACTTGAGGGAGGAAGATCCACAGTTAATAACAAGAATTTTCATTGGTTTATATTTTCCTTTCAGATGTTGTAAGGGGGACAGTCCTGACGGCCTGTCCCTCTTTTTTCAGTAAGCTTCTTCAGCAAGCTTCCTTACGCGTTCTGTGCCTGTACTGCTGTCATAGCTACCACGCCAACGATATCATCGGCAAAACAGCCTCTGGACAGATCGTTTACCGGCATGGAAAGGCCCTGAAGTACAGGACCGTAAGCGCCTGCCTTGGCAAGTCTCTGTACCAGCTTATAACCGATGTTTCCAGCCTCAAGAGACGGGAATACAAGGACGTTTGCCTGTCCTGCAACAGAAGATCCCGGAGCCTTGGAAGCGCCGACAGACGGAACGATTGCTGCATCAAGCTGCAGCTCACCATCCAGCTGAATTTCAGGATGCTGCTCATGTGCGATCTTTACAGCCTCTGCAACCTTAGTTACATCATCATGCTTTGCGGATCCCTTGGAGGAGTAGGAAAGCATAGCAACCTTAGGCTCTGCGCCAACGAACTGACGGAAAGAGTTAGCGGAAAGATATGCAATCTCAGCCAGCTTCTCGGAATCGAAGTCTGTATTTACCGCGCAGTCAGCAAAGACAAACAGTCCATTGCCATCAATCTGCTCACCAAACTCACAGTTTGGTACCTCCATAAGGAAGAATCCGGAAACAGAGTGGATGCCCGGCTTGGTCTTGAGCAGCTGCAGAGCCGGACGGATGGTATTACCGGTAGAGTGACATGCGCCGGAAACAGCACCATCTGCATCACCGCACTTGCACATAAGGCATGCATAGTACATATAATCCTTTGTCATCTGCTCCTCAGCCTGCTCCGGGGTAAGACCCTTCTTAGCTCTGAGCTCTACGAACTTATCGATGTACTTCTGTCTGTTAGGATCGGTAAACGGATCAACAAACTTGCAGCCGGTAAGATCAAATCCAGCTCCGTTTTTAGCGATTTCCTCAGGTGTACCGATAATAACCAGATTAGCAATACCCTCTTTTAAAATCGTCTCGGCAGCCTCATAGGTTCTCTTGTCCATAGACTCTGGAAGCACGATGGTCTTCTTGTCTGCCTTA
>DJXY01000062.1 GCA_002449915.1 Oribacterium sp. UBA6992 | reverse complement strand
AGGATGGGCAGTGTTCCTGAAGGTAACACAATTTCCGATTACGATAAGGAAGAAATCAAGAGAAAGTTCTCGATTTCCACTTCGGTCATTCCAGTGGAATACAAGGGTGAGAAGGGTGAATATAAAATCAACATCCTTGATACACCGGGATATTTCGATTTTGTCGGAGAAGTCGAGGAAGCTGTTTCTGTTGCGGATGCAGCAATCATCGTAGTGAACTGCAAAGCCGGCGTTGAACCTGGTACCGTAAAGGCATGGGAGCTGTGCGAGAAATTCCATATTCCCCGTCTGTTCTTTGCGACCAATATGGATGATGATCATGCATCCTACCGTCAGCTGGTACTGGATCTCGAAAAGCGCTTCGGCAGATCCGTGGCTCCGTTCCAGCTTCCGATCCGTGAAAATGAGAAGTTTGTCGGTTTTGTAAACGTAGTAAAGATGGGAGGTCGTCGTTTCACTCATCTTTCCGATTACGAGGAGTGTGAGATCCCGGATTATGTACAGAAAAATCTGGGCATTGCAAGAAACGCTCTGCTGGAAGCCGTTGCAGAAACTTCTGATGAATTTATGGAGAAATATTTCTCCGGCGAGGAATTCAGTGTTGAGGAAATCCAGAGTGCTCTCCGTGCAAGTGTAAAGACTTGTCAGATGGTGCCTGTACTGATGGGCTCCGGTGTCAATATCCAGGGATTTAATGTACTCCTGCAGGTCATCGAAAAGTACTTCCCGGCTCCGGATGAGTTTGAGACCGTTGGTGTGGATGCATCCACAGGTGAGCGTTTTACGGCAAAATACAATTCCGAGGCATCTCTTACCGCCAAGGTATGGAAGACCATTGTGGATCCGTTTATGGGCAAGTATTCGCTTGTAAAGGTCTGCACCGGTACGCTGAAGCCAAACTCCGAGGCTTACAATGTAAATAAGGAACAGTCGGAGAAGATCGGTAAGGTTTATATCCTGCGCGGTGAAACGCCGGTTGAGGTTCCGGAGCTTCGTTCCGGAGATATCGGAGCAGTTGCAAAGCTCTCTGTAACTACGACGGGGGACACCATGGCACTGCGCAATGCGCCGATCCTTTACCATGGTCCGCAGTTCTCCAAGCCGTATACCTATATGGCATATCGTGCGGAAAACAAGTCGGATGAAGACAAGCTCTCCACAGCTCTTGCCCGGATGATGGAGGAGGACAAGACCCTCAAAACTATGGGCGATCCGGAGAACCGCCAGTCCCTGATCTACGGTATCGGAGATCAGCAGCTGGATGTGGTATCCAGCATGATCCGTGAGCGCTACAATGTAGGCATCATTTTGGAGAAGCCGCGTTTTGCTTACCGCGAGACCATACGTAAGACAGTCAAGGTACAGGGCAAGTACAAGAAGCAGTCCGGAGGACATGGACAGTACGGCGATGTTATCATGGAGTTTGCGCCAAGCGGTGATCTGGAGACTCCATATGTATTTGAGGAAAAGGTATTTGGCGGTTCTGTGCCTAAGAACTACTTCCCGGCTGTAGAGAAGGGGATCCAGGAGTGCTGCAAGGCAGGTCCTCTTGCAGGCTATCCGGTCGTAGGCATCAAGGCAACGCTTCTGGATGGCTCCTATCATCCGGTAGACTCTTCCGAGCAGGCATTTAAGACTGCTGCATCCCTTGCCTTTAAGGATGGATTTATGCAGGCGCAGCCGGTTCTGCTGGAGCCGATCGTAAGTCTTAAGGTAACGGTGCCGGACAGCAATACAGGTGATATCATGGGAGATCTCACCAAGCGGAGAGGCAGAGTGCTCGGTATGGAATCCATCCATGGCGGTAAGCAGGTCATCAGTGCCGAGATCCCTATGTCCAATCTGTATGGATACAATACGGATCTGCGTTCTATGACCGGCGGTGCAGGTGAATATGAATATGAATTTGCACGCTACGAGCAGGCACCTGGTGATATCCAGAAGCAGATCGTAGAGGAAAACGCGCAGAATCCGCAGCAGTAATCCGGATTCATCCCGGTATTCGTCCGGAGGGATCCGTTAAAGCAACGACTGTAAGCTGATACCATACAAGGCGGATACGTTTGTGTCGTGTTCCGATGGGGAGATCGTTTCCTGAGAAAACAGGAAGCGGTCTCCTTTTTATATGACTTGACGTTAATTTATGAATCTACTATAGTTATTGAGTATTATTGTACAGATACGGAGGAAGCGAATGATCAGAATTGCAATTGATGCGATGGGTGGAGACAATGCTCCGGAAGCAATCCTCAAGGGAGCTGTTGCATCTCTTGATCTCGTAAAGAACACAAAGCTCTTTTTGTTTGGACCGGAAACGCTTCTCAGAAACAAACTCGCAGCGATGAGCTATGATAAGGATCGTATTGAAATCATAGATGCACCCGATGTCATTTCACTTCATGAGGCTCCGGTGCTCGCAATCCGCAGAAAAAAAGATTCGAGCATTGTGAGGGCGCTGCATTTCCTGAAGGAAGGTAATGCCGACGCCTTTCTGTCCGCCGGTTCCAGCGGTGCAGTTCTGGCAGGAGGGCAGCTGATTGTCGGGAGACTCAAGGGCGTACAGCGTCCACCTCTCGGGGCTCTGATTCCGACACGGAAAGGGGTATGTCTTCTGGTGGACTGCGGCGCAAATGTGGATGCCAAGCCTGACTGGCTCGTGCAGTTTGCGGAAATGGGATCGATTTACGTAAAATACATGCTGGGAAAGGAAAACCCAAGCGTGGGGCTCGTCAATATCGGTGCGGAGGAGGAAAAAGGCAATGCCCTTGTAAAGGAAACCATGCCGATCCTGAAGTCACAAAAGAGTCTTAATTTCATCGGCTCTGTCGAGGCGCGAGATATTGTGGAAGGTAATTGTGATGTTGTCGTGGCAGATGCATTTGTCGGAAATGTCGTACTAAAGATGTACGAGGGCGTCGGA
>DJXY01000030.1 GCA_002449915.1 Oribacterium sp. UBA6992 | reverse complement strand
CAGGTACCGCCACAGCAAAGCAGATTCGGCTGCTTCAGATATTCGCGGACATTGCCCGGCTTGACACCACCGGTCGGCATAACCTTCATGGAGGCATAAGGTCCGGCAAGTGCTTTCAAGTATGCTACACCGCCCAGTACCTCCGCAGGAAATACCTTCACAACCTTCAGTCCCTCACGCATGCAGGCTTCCAGCTCACCCGGTGTCGCTGTTCCGGGAATCACAGGAATACCATGCTGATTGCACCAACGGACTGTCTCAAGGTTAAGACCCGGACTTACAATGGCCTTGGCTCCTGCCCTTACGGCTCTGTCTGCTGTCACAGGATCAAGCACTGTTCCTGCGATCACCAGCATCTCCGGCACTTCCTCGGTGATCCGCCGGATGCTCTCCTCCGCTGCATCACTCCGGAATGTAATTTCCGCTGCCGGCAATCCGCCTGCCACCAATGCCTCAGCCAGCGGAACTGCGTGTTCCACTGTATCAATTTTTATAACTGGGATAATTTTTATACTTGCAAGCTTTTCAAAAATAGTCATGCTTTTACTCCTTCCGGAACAGCAAGCGGTGTGTCTTTCATAAAAGTCATGAGCTGCTCCCGAGTCGGAAGTCCCTCATTGTCGCTGACATTCATAATCTGAATCGTACCGATTGCATTGCCTCGCTGCACTGCTTCAGGAAGGGATAATCCCTCCAGCAGACCACTCTCTACACCGACAGCAAATCCATCACCGGCACCTACAGTATCTACAATCGGTCCGTGCTGATATGATGGAACTGCGTATTTCCTGCCGCCTTGATAAGCGATGGCTCCATCCGCGCCTACCTTGACAACCACACATTTCACACCTTTAGATAAATAAAAGTCCGCGATTTCATCCGGGTTCCGGGTGCCGCAGAGGATCTCGCCCTCCTTGATCCCGGGCAGAACATAGTCCGCCATAAAGCAGAGCTCATTAATTGCTGCAATCATGGTTTCCTGATCTTTCCATAAGGCAGGACGCAGATTCGGATCAAAAAAGATCGGGATGCCCGCTGCCTTTGCCTTCTTTAAAAGATATCGGGATGCCTCATGCGCCGTATCACTCGTTGCCGGCAGGATACCGGATGCATGCAACGCATCCCATTGACTCAGGTCAATTTTTTCTACATCTTGTATCGAAATAGTGGAAGCAGCAGAGTTCTTACGGAAGTAAAAAGTATCTGGATCTCCTTTTTCCGTCTTGCTTTTCAGCATAAAACCGGTCTGATGATCCTCACTGTAAATCGTCATCGAGGTATCGATGCCGACATGCCGCATGCCCGCTTCAATCGCCTTGCCAAACGGATCATGTCCGAGCTTTGTGAGATATCCAACCTGATACCCTAGTCTTGTAAGCCCGACAGCCACATTAAACTCTGCGCCGGCAAGCGACATAGTATAATGCTTAACATCCTCAACCGGTGCTTCTTCCTCGGCGATAAACAGGCCCATCGGTTCCCCAAATGTCAGGACTCGTTTATTCATAGTTTCTCTCTCCATATCTATCCTGCATTATATAGTTTCACCCTGCCAGCTCAGTTTCTGGCTGTAAGATGAAATCTGAACCCTGCAATATCTTCCTTGAAATAAATGATGCGAAGCTTTCCTGCCTCATCATACTTGGCTGTGGATTCATCAAACTCCACACCCTGCTCCTCCAGATACTTTTTGGCTTCCTCGATATAGCTTGTCCGGATCGCAATATGTCCAAGCCGTCCTAAAAACGGCATTTTCATGATTTCAAACTGCTCATTGGAAAAAATGGATCCCGAAGTCTCTCTCTGTTTAAATCCAAAAAGCTTGGTTAACAGCTCTGCTGTTTTTTTAGCTTCCTCGGCGTCAGGCTCATTGATACCTACATGCGCAAGCTCAAAGTTAAATTTTGAAATATCCTTATCCATTGCTTATCTGCTCCTTTTAGACTAATGAAACATCAACGCATCTCTGTGATTGGTATTTCATCCATATCATCAAATTCTTTGTTCTCACCACACATTGCCCAGATAAAGGTATAATTGGATGTGCCGCATCCTGCATGGATCGACCAGGACGGAGAAATCACCGCGTCAAAATTATGCATGACAATATGTCTCGTTTCCTGTCCCTGTCCCATCATATGGAAAACCACATTGTTATCCGGGATATTGAAATAGGTATAAACCTCCATCCGACGCTCATGTGTATGTGCCGGCATGGTGTTCCATACGCTGCCCGGTGCAAGCTGTGTCAGACCCATACAAAGCTGGCAGGTTTCCAACACATCCGGATGGATAAACTGGTTAATGACACGCTTATTGGCTGTCTTTTCATCACCGCATGGACGCTTTTTAGCATCCTTAAAGCTGATGAATGTTGTCTTGCATGGCTTATGCGCCGGAGCCGATACCAGATAAAATCTGGCAGGATTCTCCGGATCCTCTGATGCGAATATTACCTTCTTGGTTCCCATCGTGATATACAGGCAATCCTCAAAGTCCATAGGATATGTCTCATCATCCACACGGATTGTGCCTTTACCACCAAGGTTAAATACGCCAGCTTCACGGCGCTCAAAGAAAAATTTGGTTCCAAAATTTTTCCAGATGTCAATACCCTTATCCACCGGAACTTCCTCGTGCACCGGCAAAATACCGAGTACAACCGCACGGTCAACATGGGAGTACACTGCCTTAACCTGGTCCGGCTCATACAGATCCTGGATCAGAAATTCCTTCCGCAGCTCCTCTGTTGTATATCTTTTGATATCTGCCGGATTGGCACTATATCTAATATCCATAACACTTATCTCCTACTTCTGTCATCTTATAATCTTTTAACTGTCAATCGATCCAATCCCGGCTAAAGCTAGACCCGCGGGATTGGATCGTATCCATCGGACGTACCGATCGTGTATCATGTAATCAGCACAAACCAAGTGCCTGCGGGATTGCAAGAGACAGAGCCGGAACAAAGGTTACAAACATGAGACAGATAATAACCACCAGGAAATATGGAAGCAGCGTCTTTATAACCTGTTCAATCGAAACATTGCCTACACGACATCCTGCAAAAAGAATCGCTCCAACCGGAGGTGTCAACGTACCAACGCAAAGGTTCATAACCATCATCATACCAGGGTGAACGGCATTCATACCGAAGGTCTGCACAATCGGCAGGAAAATCGGTGTAAAAATAAGAACTGCCGGTGTCGGATCCATAAAGGTACCAACCAGTAAGAGAATCACATTCATGATCAGCAGAATCACGATCGGGCTCTTGCTGATGCCAAGGATACCGCTGGAAATCATCTGCGGGATCTTGGCATAGGACATAACGAAGGACATGATCGAGGATACACATACAAGGAACTCGATAACTGCTGTGGTTTTTACAGAGTCAAGCAGTAGCTTCGGTAGCATGGAAATCTTCAGATTCTTATAAATAAGAGAAAGCACCAGCGCATAAACTACTGCAATGGCAGAGCCTTCCGTTGCTGTAAACACACCCTTTAAAATACCGCCAATGACGATAACGATCATCAGAAGTGAGGGGATACCTTCCCAGAGGGTTTTTACAACTTCCTTTCCTGTCATGTGCTGCTTGGAGACATATCCTCTCTTCTTTGCCTGATACCCCGCAACAATCATACAGCCAACGCCCCACATAATGCCCGGAATGTATCCTGCCATAAACATCGCGGCCACAGATACGCCGGAAGCAACAGTGGTATAAACAATATCGATGTTAGAAGGTGGAATCATCATTCCGGTCGGGCCGGATGCAATGTTAACAGCTGCACTGTATTCGTTGGAGTAGCCATCCTCCTTTTCCATCGGTCCAAGGATGGAACCCATAGCAGAAGCTGCGGCAACACCGGAACCGGAAATCGCACCAAAAAGCATGTTGGCAACAATATTGGTCTGTGCAAGAGATCCTGGCAGACGATGTGCAAGAATCTGCGCACAGCCGATCAGACGTTTCGCGATACCACCACTGTTCATCAGATTTCCTGCCAGAACAAAGAACGGAATGGCAAGAAGCGAAAACGAATTGGCTCCGGTAAACATTTTCATACCTGCGGTAATCATTGCACGGTCAGCTGGCAGAATCACCATGATGGCCAGTGCAGACCCGGTTCCGATGGAAAGTCCGATCGGGAATCCCAGCGCAAGCGTTATAACGATAACAACGACCATGACCAGGCCGGCTAATGCTGCTTGTGACATTATTCATTTCCCCCTTTCTGTTGGGAACGCTCCAGGAAAAGACGATGATCATCCATGATCAGATAAACCGCATAAAAAAGAATCAGAATTGCATTGATCGGGATGGCACTGTAGATAACTCCCATTGGAATCTGCAGTGCTGCATCGGTAACGCCCATCTGCTGCTTTGTAAGAGCATATCCGCCGCAGCCCATGACACCAACTGCAAAAAGTACCAGCACAATATCAATCAGCATATCATCCAGAAATCTTGCCTGTGGCGGCAGCTTGTCTTTTAATACGGAAATTTCCAGATGCTCTCTCAGTCCGAAGGTGTAAGAGGATCCATACATAATGATCCAAACAAACATATACTGCGCAAGCGTCTCCGCCATGGTACTCGGAGCATTAAAGAAATATCTTGCAATAACCTGATACGTGACGAGGACAACCATAATCCCCAGCAGGATAATATTAATCCATGCAACGATCTTGTCCACAACCCTTTTGATAGCAATCACTTGCATGATCCTCCTTATCTCATCAGCCATTTTGGCTATAATATGAGCCCGCGGGGCTCCCCGCGGGCCCATTCATTCACATTTACTCAATGAATCAGACTCTGATCTTCTATCCTCAGGAAATCATCCAAGGATTACTTGTTCTGAATCTTCTGGATCTCAGCATATACTGCCTTGGTATCATCGGACATGTTGGCATTTTTCTCGATGAGCTCCTGGCATGCATCCTTAAACGGAGTAATATCCACATCTGTGATCGTAACGCCGGCAGCCTTGGCATCTTCCTCATACTTGTCACGCAGATCTGCGCAGAGGCTGTAAGCAGTCTTAACAGAATCTGTAGCAACCTTCTCAAGTGCAGCCTGATCATCAGCACTCATGGTATTAAGCACTGTGGAGGAAATGATAACCTCATCCGGGATCATCAGGTGCTGTGTCTTGGAGTAGTACGGACCAACCTCATTCTGCTTAAGATCCATATAGGTAATGATGTTGTTTTCAGCACCATCCAGTGTACCGGTCTGAATTGCGGAGTAAACATCGCCCTGTGACATCGGTGTACCAACACCGCCAAGATCCTTCATCATTGCAATCATCGTATCAGACTGCATAACACGAATCTTCTTGCCCTTAAGATCTTCCGGCTTTGTAACAGGACCATCTTTGGTATAGATATTACGAGGTCCGAGGCAATAAGCTGCAAGTACCTTAAAGCCCTTGGATTCTGTCGTGCTGTACAGCTTCTTTACGGCATCATTACCGTTAGTAAAGAGTTCCTCCTGCTGGTCAATGTTTTCAAACATATACGGTGTACCGAGAACAGCGAAGTCCGGATTAACACCCTCAAGAAGTGAGTTGGCAACCAGAGCCATATCTACCGCACCTGCACTTACAGATGCAAGAGAGTCCTGCTGATTTCCAAGAAGCTCGTTAGGATAAACCTCGATAGAATATCTGCCCTCTGTAGCATCATAAAGCGCATCGCTCATCTCTCTTACAGCCTCTGCCTCAGGGTTGTCCGCGCTCTGGTTAAATGAGCACTTAAGGACGGTCTGACCTTCCTTACTACCGGTAACAGCGCCCTCAGCATTGGTCTCTGCTGCCGCCTTAGTATCAGCTGCCTTGCTCTCAGCGCCTGCTGCCGCAGTTGTTTCTCCGGCTGCCGCTGTAGTTTCCTTAGCCGCTGCAGTTGTTTCTTCCTTAGCTGCTGCAGTCGTTGCTGTACTTGATGCAGAGGATCCACATGCCGCAAGGCCCATTGTCATTGCTGCTACAAGCATGGTTGCTACCACTTTACGTTTCATAAAAAGCCTCCCTAAATAAATTAGAAATATAATTTCACAGTTGCCAGGTTCAGCAAAAAATCGTCATTTCATATCCGGTCTTATGCCGACCCATGAGCATCTGTTGTTTACAATACGATATTCACAGAAGATCTGCTGCAATCGATGCATAACCGGAAGTCAACGCGCAGCGCATCTCATTCAGCCATACATTCCAGCCATGATCATCCCTGGGAAACTGTTGATCCACGGATCTCCAGCCGATTCTTTAATTCTCTAAATGCAGCCGGCTCGTCTTTTCCGCCTTCAATCCTGTTAAGAACCATCTCTGCCGCGATCACGCCCTCCTGCCAGGAGTCCTGCGCAATTGTTGTAATTCCGGGATCAATGAGATCAGCCCAGCCCCAGTCATCAAACCCACATACACCGCATTCCTTACCAATCCGGATACCGGTCTTTTTAATGGCATGCAGCACATCCAGCAGCGCAACACCATTAATTGCCAGGATTGCCGGTCGCAGTTCCGGCTCGTGCGTCACAAAATATCGTAGATGTTCCAGGCACTCCCTGCTCGACGTGTAGGAGAAAACCGCATCGTCTCCCTCAAGTCCGAAATCCTCGCGGAGACTATCCGTAAATCCCTGGCGTCTCAATTGTCTTGCAGTATTACAGCCAATCGGCTGTGTAAAAAGGCCGATCCTTTTATATCCAAGCTGTTTTAAATACCTGAGGCACTCTCTGGTGGAACTGTAATTATTGGTACAAACAGTATCCACTTTTTCTTTGATACTTGGCGGACGATCAACAAACACCGTCGGGATATCCTCTGCATATTCCAGAAGTTTCTCATCATTTACTCCTGTAGAGTTGATGATGATTCCATCCATCCTGCTTTCCTGAAAATTATGAAATGCCCGCATTTCTTTTTCCGGATCATCCTCACTATCCACCAGAAAAACTTCATATCCCTTTTTGGTCGCTACACTGTTGATTCCCTTAACAAGGATCGAAGTAAATGGACTTCCGATATCACTCGCAATACATCCGATCAGACGAGACTGCCCACCCTTCAGGCTTTGTGCAATCCGGTTAGGTCTGTAATGAAGCTCCTTTATTGCTGCTTCAATCTTAGCCCTTGTATCCTCGGAAAGCATCTCGTACCGTCCATTGAGATATCGGGAGATCGTGGTTTTGGATACTCCGGCAAGCTCTGCCACAGAATCAATTGTGATTTTCTGCTTCGTCATCTGTACCTACCACCTCTCTCCTTTTGACAATGTTAATCTTAGATCTATGAAACCGTTTTGTCAAAAGGAATTTGACTATATTTCACATATTTATCGTTTTATACAAATATTATATGTGAATTTTGTGAATATTTAATGTGGTTTTCTGCACTTTTTCTAATCGCTTCATAAGAAATGCTAATTGAGTATGAAACCGATACCATTTACAATGCCTATATTTCTTTTATTAAATAATAGATGATATTGTATATTACTTAGATGTATTGTATAAAAAATCAAGAGTGCATTATGTAATATTACACAATGCACTCCTGCTCAAGCTTCTTATTCGTCTTCAGCATCTCGTTAAACAACGTACGCTGCTCTTTAAAAAAGGGATCCTCCCGCTATGAATTGTCCGCTGATTCCGTCCATCCGAGAGGTATAGACAAATTCCTTGATATCAGAGATTGGCTTAAATGCAAGTGCCTTGGGTATCAGTGTAAAAAATTTATCTTCAAGGCGTCCGAAACGTCCCAGTACCATGGACTGCGCCATCTTCTGGGTGGTCGCCCAGATTTTAATAGATTTATTTATGATAATTTTAATCCAGCATTTAAGAGCATAGATTTCTGATTTGGGATGCATCAACCGTGATCAAAGCTACAATAAAAAAAGGGTGCCCCATACAGAGCAGCCCTTCTAAAACTTCTATGTTTTATTTCTACCAATCTGCATATAGCAGTGTATGTCTTCCTATCTTACTTATACAGCACTTTCGTTGTCGTGGAATCACCTTATTTTACATAAAATTCCATCGGATATGGCATATAGGAAATCGGATCCAGCTGATCCGCTGTGACATATCCGGCAGGCGCATTGATGAGCGTCGGAATACGGTTCACAAGCGTTGCACAAGTGTGCTCAACAGTAGCCGGTTTAACCACATGATATTCCAGATTCGGCTCACCTGTAATCCACCAGTCGCACATATCGCCATCCTCCGGGGCATATACCTTGCCTATGGTTTCCTCCTCAACGGTAATTCCCTGTGCAGTCTCTGCCGTTACCACTGCCGACATGCCAATGACGTGTCCCGCCTTGATGTCCTTTCCAAGTGTTTCACTGTAAATATCATGATCAAGCGTAATCGGCACATGCTTCTGATCAATACTCCGAATCGTAAGATGCAGCTTGCTGCAGATCGCTTCTACCGAGTTCCACGCATAGGAAGCTTCAAAAACTTCCGGATGTGCAATCTTCTTTTCAAACTCTTCTGGTGTCAGATCGCAGCCATGCGCATTGGCAAGAGCCATGCCATATTCATCAACATTGTAGCTGTACGCACCCTTGATCTTGGAAATGCTGGTACATCCTGCTGCTGCCATGGCAACCATATTTACCCAGAAAATATCCTGCATGCCGGTACCAGCAATCGTGCAGTTATGCTCCTTGGCAAGCTTATCCAGCCGGTTCACCTCCGGTGCCGCTGTTGTCCAAGGATAAATTGCCTCCTCGCAGGTGGTAATGACATTAATCCCACGGCTCACGCACTTTTCAACCATGGGATAGATATCTTTAACAAAACTAAATAATGTTACAATTGCAACATCTGCATCGCAATGATCCAGTACTTCATCCGCATTGCTTGAAATGATAACTCCGGTCTTGAGTCCGAGGCCTGCCCAGTCCCCGACATCCATGCCGACAACCTTAGGGTTAACGTCAATTGCGCCCACAATCTCAGCCCCATGCTCGTATGCATAACGCAGAGTATACTTACTCATCTTACCACAGCCATACTGAACAACCTTTACTTTACGCATTGCTTCACGTCCTCCTTACTTTTGATGGCATCAGTATAAAGTCTGTTGTTGGATGAGAGTCAAGATGAAATTGATATTTTTTTATCAGTCCAGCATCTGCAATCATTGTCTTGCGAAATCAATGGGAACCTGCAGTCGCAGAAACATTCCACGCTGATCCTCATCAAATATTTTAAATTCAGAGAGAATTTCGCAAAAATAATTTCCGGAAATATAATAATGATGCTCTCTGCAATAGTCTAAAAGTCTATCTGCATATGAGAGTTCATCATCGTAATTATCTGCGTAGATACAGGCATACATGCCACTGTCCACAATTTGCACATCCTGACGTTCCTTATAAAGTGTATAATCCGCGAATATAAAAATCTGATCTGCAAGAAACCTGCCTGCAGCAAAATCCTCACCCCGGATCGATGTACCCACACTGTACGTATGAAGCTCAGGAATCTGTTTTGCGATCAACGCCCCTCTCAGCTCCGTGAGGCAATCCTCAAAATCCTGCAGATCTCCCTGATAAAAATTTTTGCTGCAGGGGATCCCGCAGATATAACGTCGTTCGATAAATTCCAGTGAAATCGTGCCCTTATCCGGAGATTTGCGATAGCGTTCAATTGCATGAATCGCCCGCTTTACTGCGTTATGCTGCATTTTTAGGTCCCGGATCTCTCTGTAAATCTGCTCATCCCGTTCTACGAGAATGCTCTCAATCCTCGTCAGATCCCCGCTTTTTAAAACGGAACGGATCTCTCCGAGACTCATCCCAAGCTCTTTCATATAGGCAATCAGATCCAGTCGTGCATTTTTACGGATGTCATAGTACCTGTAGCCCGTTTCCGGATCCGTGTAGGTCGGAGTAAGCAGTCCCTCCTTGTCATACAATCGGAGTGTAGCAATCGTTGTATGATTGAGCTCCGCCATCTGCCCGATGCTGAGCAGGCCTTTTTTATCCATAGCATCACCTCAACTCCTGCATAAACCACTCCATCCGTATCATACGCACCATTCCTCCCTTATGCGAATGTCTGCAGCCCAAAGCTGTCCGCCGTCGAAATCGCATTTACAAAACTCTAAGGACGAGCTAAAAAAGGGCTTGTTAAAAAACATATGATCTCAAATCAAGTCGATCAACTCTCTCAGATGGTCATGCGAGATGCGCAGATCATCCATCGCCTGTGCATCCAACGGCAGCTCAATGATACGGTCAATTCCTGTTTTGGACAAAATGCAGGGCAGACTCATGGCAACATCATCATAGCCATATTGTCCTCTCATGACTGTCGATACCGGAACAATGCAATGTTCGTTCCGCACGATAGCTCCGATAATACGGCATGCAGCCAGCGCTACGCCCGAACTGGTATAGCCTTTAAGATCTACAATATGCGGTCCGATGCTCTTGGTTTCACTGAGTAGTGCTTCTTTATCAATAGGCGATGCCAGACCAAATTTATCTGTAAGATCGTCAAATGGGACACCGACAATATTCACGGTATTCCATGGGATAAACGAGGTTGAGCCATGTTCGCCAAGCACAAAGCCAACGACGTTTTTGGCATCTACGCCGCAGAGGTCTCCCAGCATCTTATTAAAACGGGCTGTATCCAGGAGCGTACCTGTGCCAAGAATTTTGTTTGCCGGATAGTCATACTTCTTCTGGAAATAATATGTCAGTACATCCAATGGGTTGGAAATCATGATAATCACAGCTTCCCTGGTATATGTTGTGATCTGTTTCATCACAGAATCCATGACCTCCACATTTTTCTTAAGCAGTGTATTGCGATCATGATTTCCCGGCAGTATTGATGGTCCTGCGGTAATCACAATAATATGAGCATCCTTACAGTCACTGTAATCTCCCACCCGGATGCTGGCGTTGGAGCTATAAGCAAATGCAGTTGTATGACTGGCATCCAGCACTTCACCGAGCGCCCTGTCTCTGTTCCGATTGATCACCACAATATCATCAATGATATTCATGCGCAGGACAGAATTCAATACCGCAGATCCGACATTGCCCGCCCCGATTATTACAAGCTTTCCATATGAAATACCCATCACAAAACCTCCATATACTTATCCCAGCTCGTTGGATTTTACATGCTGATTAGTATAACTATAGTACTCCTGTCTGCTTCCGTAACCATCCTTTTTGAAATCCGAATTCAGACATGTTATTTCCGTCGGCACAATCTTAAGAAGCCACATTGGTTCTTCCAGTTTCCTGAGAACTTCCAACGGAATCTTCCGAAATGCTGCTGCCTTTTGATATGCATCGGAGAAAAGCTCAACAGGCTCCGCTGTCCCTTCGAGCTGCAGTGATTTTAGTCCGCCGAAGGATGCATTCGCATCAAACACCGCAGCTGCGACATGCTTATTTTTCCTAAGAGCTCTGAATTTGAGCCCGCCCTCAGTAAAGATCCAAAGCGCGCCATCGTGCCAACTGTATTCCAGCGGTGTGCAGCGCACAAAATCCTCCGCTGCGGTTGCCAATGCAAGAACCTTATGGGAGAACAAAAATTCATCAATCCATTGATACAATGTATCTGCATCCAGTTTCTTTTCTATTTCATCCTTACGGGTCCAAAAGGACTCCGCCTGTGTGTATTGTTCTTCCGTCATTTGTTTAGCCTCGTTTCAAAATTTTTTCGCTTTGCTTCCAGTTCCTCTAAAAGATGATAAACATTACGCCGTTCTGCCTTAAGTTTGTCACGCTTTATTTTATTTTGGATTTTTTTAACGCTTTGTCCCTTTTAATGGAGGCGGCGATTTCGTTTTTGCTTTTTTTGCTGTAATAATACATAACATACCTCAGTTTATAGATATTTATATTTTATCATAAACCGTATCATCAAAAGCATAAAATGCTAAACGACACAAAAAATACAATGATCCTTTGTAGATGGGTCCTATCATTTCCGCATCTCCTTCAGCATTTCAATAAAAGCCTGTACCTGAGGGAGTTTAATATAATCTGGTCTGTACAGGAGGTGCGTCCGTCTCATAAATGCATTACCGGATTTAAAAGACAAAGGTTCTTTGACGCCATCAAAATCCGAAAGACAGATTTCCGGGAGTATGGACCAGCCGATGTTTCTTTCTATCATATTTATAATGGTTTCAACATCGTTGATCTGAAGTCCCGAATGTCTTCTTATTTGGTTTTCACGCATCCATCGGCTTACATCCGCATCAAAGCTCACATCAGAAGTTCGCTCAATGAAAGGTACATCATTGAGATCCCGGGCTTTCATTTTACTGCCTTTTACAAGATATACAGCTTCTTCGCAAAGCAGGAAATCTCCTTCCGTCCATGGGTAATCGCCACGTATAATAACTAAATTTGTGTCACCTGAAATAAGATCCTTATAAAGATCAGGACTGCGTTTCACAATGACTTGCAAATCTACCTTTGGAAAGCGGTCTATAAATGCCTCAAGAAGATCTGGCAGTTTATATCTCGCATGATTAACTGCAACACCTACTCTCAAGGTACCGCCGAGTTCTCCGTCCGAGCAGGAAGCGATATTTCGGATCTGGTCCATATTTTGCTCTATATTCCGGGCATAGGGCAGTATGGACTCTGCTGCAGGTGTCAACAGGACGCCCTTCTTTGATCTGATAAAAAGCTGACATCCTAGCTCTTCTTCAAGACTTTGTACCCGTTTCGTTAGTGCTGACTGCGTCGTGTACAACCTTTCCGCGGTTCTTGTAATGTTGTGGGTTTCGGAAAGATCCGTTAATAGTTCTATATCTTTTTCTGTCACGATGCAAAAGCTCCTTGTTCCTTAAAATCCACTCTATTTCTTTAAGCTGTTAATTACGGTAATATCCGGCTCTTAGACATTCGCCTGATCAACTATATAATAAAGATTTTGCCTGCTTCAATGATATCAGGGCAGATCCATTATACATTCCATATCAGAATGCATAAATAGGATAAATAAGAATTTTACTCATGTATATATCTGTATTATTATCTCAGCTGTAAGAAAGAAATGCGAAACACATCGCAAATCAATACTGAATCAGGAGGTTACATCATGACAACTATCATTACGATCGCAATTATCACTTTGGTTCTTACAGCATACGAGCACTCAGGATTACGTAAAATTTCTCATTTTTCCCGTGATAAGGTCAATGGCAGAAACGAGCAGATCACTGTCATGAGACAGCCTCACTGATGCGTGCTGAATAACCCCCGGAAGGCACAAAAAACAAGGTTCCCGAATGATGTTAATTTTGCATCGTCCGGGAACCTTACATAAGAATCCGGTTCTAACAATTGTTTTTTACCAAGTATGTGCTTCATGCATCTTGAAGCGATGATCTCGAGCCCTTCACCATTCCTCTCTATTTTCTGCTTGTGATTATGATAATTCAGCAATATCAAAGGATTCTTTCTATCCGGTTTTTTTTAATAAGACGGCAAAAAGAGTGATATCAGTCACCCGATATCACTCAAACTTTTGTATAACTCAATTGCCCTGCTCGTCTTATTTCGATGCTTCCAGCCACTCTGTGGATGTTTCTTCACCTGGAACTTCTATTGCCAGATGCGAGAACCAGCTGTCCTCTGCTGCGCCATGCCAATGCTTCACGC
>DJXY01000074.1 GCA_002449915.1 Oribacterium sp. UBA6992 | reverse complement strand
CCAGCCGATGCGCTGGATGGTTTGCCTGCTGCTTTCAGTCATTGCTGCTGCAGTCATTACGTACCTAAGAGCGATGTCTGCCCGCAGTGCAGATGCTCCAAAATATGTGAATCATGAAGCTTCGGCGCGGCTTACCTTCCAGAGTAGTCTTGCGGGACTTGCTGTCGGACTGGTTGGACTTACGATTCTGTCTCGTCAGCAGCATCGACGGGTAAATACAACGCCCGGACCGCGCGGCGGAGGATTCCCCGGCGGTGGCTTCTCCGGAGGCAGTGGGGGATTCTCCGGAGGGGGTGGCTTTTCCGGGGGCGGACGCAGCGGACATTCTGGTGGACATGGCTTCTGATCAGAGCTTCGGGCTCTGACACCTTTACCTTTCACGAGCCAGGCGATCCGTAGGGTAGTACTGATGGAATTTTTGAGCCGTGCAAACGCCTTGCTATCCCCACGGGATCTCATAAAACGGTGCAAAACAAAAAAAGGAGGATAAATTCAAGCATCATATGATCAAAATAGATCTTGTAACAGGTTTTTTAGGCTCCGGAAAAACGACATTTATCCGGCACTATGCCCGGTATCTGCTGGCACGGGGTGAGCGGATCTGCATCCTGGAAAATGATTACGGTGCCATCAATATCGATATGGTGCTGCTCAAGGATCTGCTCGGGAAAAATTTAAGTCTTGAAATGGTCATTGGTGGAGATGGGCAAAGCGCGCACCAGCGGCGCTTCCGGACCAAGCTGATTTCCATTGCGATGCTGGGATATACGAGGGTGATCGTTGAACCCTCCGGCATTTATGATGTAGATGAATTTTTTGATACGCTGTCCGATGATCCGCTGGACCGCTGGTATGAAGTGAATACCGTACTCAGCATCGTGGATGCTCATCCGGTTAAGGATCGTTCCACGGAATCCGGATATGTACTTGCATCGGAGTGTGCCGACGCCGGCAAGATTATCCTGAGTAAGACCCGTGGCGTTTCTGAATCAGAAATACAGGAAACCGTTTCCGGACTGAATCAGGCGATGGAGACGATTCATTGCAATCGTCGTTTTACACTGGATCAGGATGTAATTCGTAAGGACTGGGAGGAGCTCACCGAGGCAGAGTTTGATGCGATTGCCTCCGCAGGATATGTGAAGGCCTCGTATCTTAAGCATTCACTAAAGGAAACAGAGCATTATGATTCCCTCTTTTATATGAATGTCCTGATGCCGGAGCAGGCACTGAGAGACGCTATCACCGGCATCCTCGGAAATCCGGCGGCGGGGAAGGTCTACCGGATCAAGGGCTTCACGGAAACCACCGACCGGGGCTTTGTTGAGGTCAATGCCACAGCTGAGAATTTATCGATGCAGCCGATCGACAAGGGTACAAGTGTTCTGGTGGTGATCGGAGAAAAGCTTGTAAAGCCGGTGATTGATACGTATTTCAAGGGCTTTACCGAGTCCGGCGACACCGTGATGCACGGCATGGCATAAGCCGGCAGTGGCTGTTATCTGGTGATAGTATTTGTATCATATCTGGCTATAACGATAAGCCCAGAATAGGATATAATACAAGCTGAAAACAAGTAACCCGTAAGCAGACTTAAAGCAGGAAGGAGTGTGTTTTATGCCTGATCATTCATATACATCCGCAAAGTCTTTAAATCTTGAGGAAATTAAGTCGCAGAGCGCGGAGACGGTACGCGAGGTTCTGGAAAAAAGTCATCTTAAAAAGGGAGAAATTTTTGTTGTCGGCTGTTCATCCAGCGAAGTGCAGGGTGACGCAATCGGCACGCATACAAATGTTGACGTTGCGAGAGCGATTTATCAAGGCATCCAGGAAGTACTCGCGCCCGCTGGCATTCGCCTTGCGGCACAGTGCTGCGAACATCTCAACCGGGCGCTGATCGTGGAGCGCGAGACGATGGAGCAATTTCGTCTGGAGCAGGTGAATGTGATCCCTCAGCCAAATCACGCGGGTGGCGCGTTTGCGACAGTCGCCTATCAGGAAATGACAGATCCGGTCGCGGTCGAGAGCCTTAATGCGCAGGCTTCCGCCGGAATTGACATCGGTGCAACACTCATCGGTATGCATATCCACCCGGTGGTTGTGCCGCTCCGGATTCAAACCAGGCAAATTGGCAACGCGATTGTGATCTGTGCCCGCAGACGGCCTAAGTATGTTGGTGGTGCCAGGGCAATCTATGATCCGAGCCTGATGTAAAGGCTTCTAAAGACTCGCTCAACAAAATCATCTCCGGAACAGTGTTTCCTCAAGCGAGCAGACTTTATCGGCAGCGGTGAGGATCCAGGCTTCCCGGCACATTGGAATCCGAAGCGGTGGGAGAGGCCACATATGACTTGCTATGATGCTCATTTCCTGCTCGCTGATGCCAAAATCCCTTCTGGCGTTTTCCGCAGCCTTCACCGGATGATAGAGCGCATGATCGTCATGCCCCTTTTCATGCCAGTCATACAAAAAATAGTCATGGAGAAACGCGCAGCGAAGCAGCTTGGTTTCATCCGCGTGTGCATGCATGCGTAGATTAACGACATATGCCATCCGGCTCACGCGCATGGCATGCTCATAGGTTGTCACACTGCCATGCTGAATATATCGTTTCATACGGAGGCATCTCGGATCCGATGCCAGCCGATCCATCAGCCGATGAAATTTCATTTCTTCAAGTTGTGTCATACAATCTTGTTCTCCATATCTTTGAGATTTTCTGTATCCGTCCCCTGTGCTGTATCTACCGGATTCCGCACGAGAAGCTTCCGCATATTACCGGCAATCGTATTGATCCCCCGGCTTCGGAAAGCGACAATACTCTTAAGATGGTATTTCTCACGACGTGTGAGACCGTCGGATACACTCCGGAGTCGTGCGTCCCAATCCGGATTTTCCTCATTCCCATCCTCTAAAACCTCGCTTCTCTTAGCTGTTTTGCGAATGATATCAACCGCAGCGCCTGCCGTTTCCATCGCTGTTTTATAAGCACTGCCGACGGTATCTACTGCTGTCTTACGAACCGTGTCCGCTGCAGAACTTGCCGTTTCTGCCGCCGTTTTATAAGCACTGCCGACGGTGCTGACAGCGGTTTGCCGGACAGCGGATGCCGCAGAACCAACCGATTCCATCGCCGATCCCATCGTATCCATTGCCACGCGTGGTGCCTGCGTCATCATGACAACTCCGGCTTCCGCCCGACGGTCAAACTCCGCCTGCAGCGCTTCCATACGGGAGACCAGCTCGGTAAGACTCGCCAGAGTCAATGCTACATCCGCACCGATCATAAACATGAGGATCAGGGAGGCGGCTTCATTCACCTCAGGGTAGCGTTCCAACGGCATCAAAGCAAGAAACGGAATCACGAGCTTTACAATCAGCATACCGCCAATCCCAAAAAGAACGGAGGCCGGAAGGCAGATCCTGCCACGATAATTAAAGGGCAGATCGCTGTAATCCCACCAGACCGCATGAAAGATCTTCTCGAGCACATACGAAGTCGTATATTCGATGACCGCGCTGCCGGCCGCGCAGATCAGAAAGATCTTCCAGCTTGCAAGGCTGCCGGTATTCAGCACCGGCACGAAATTGAACACAATCAGCGCTGTTACAGCCGCCGTCCCGTAGATCGGGCAGACAGGGCCGTAGAGGAAGCCTCTGTTTTGCCAGTGTTTCGTTTTAAATGTACAGTAAACTGTCTCCCAGACCCATCCCATAAAGCTGAAAACAATAAAGTTGACAAAGTAAGCGGCAATAATCATGTCGTTTCTCCTTTGCGTGCCCTTGTCAGGGCATGGTCAGCGCTGTCTGAATCTCTTCGATTGTGCGTGGCATCCGGATGCAGGCGCGGTCCTCTTCCGGCAGAAAGCCATGCAGAACCATTGTATCAAATACGGCTCCGAGCGCGTCATAATATCCGTTGATATTGAAAAGGAAACACGGCTTCTTCGTCTGCCCCAGCCGGTAAAGCGACACCACTTCCGAAAGCTCTTCCAGCGTTCCGACGCCGCCCGGCAGCGCAATAAAAGCATCCGAAAGTCGGATCATCGTCTCTTTCCGCTGCGCCATTGTCTCCGTCTCATAACATTTGCTAAGATCATACCGGATCTGCGCCGGTGTTGCAAGGAAATGCGGAACGACTCCGATTGCCTGGCCGCCGCCGTCCAGCACTGCCTGCGAAACCGCGCCCATCAGGCCGTTGCAGCCGGCCCCGTAGACCAGCGTATGACCGTTTTCGGCAATCCATCTGCCAAGCGCCCGTGCCTGCGCCGCGAAGGCCGGATCATCTCCCGCGGCAGCACCGCAATAGACTGCGATCTTCATTCCTGCTCCTTTCCTTCTCCGGCCGCCCGGATCTTTTCCCTTGTCATGTCGTCAAGGACTGTTTTGAATTTTCGTAAATACGGGGAAAACTGCACCTGCTCCCTGCCGTAATGAAACTGCAGGTCATACTCGAGCGGAAGCCACGTGCTGATATCCGACTCGTCATGTGACAGGACGGCCTCCAGCTTATCCAGCGCCTTATAAAGCTTCGCTTCGCCGGTTTCCATTGCCCGCATTTCCATCAGAAGACCCTTCCATTCGATGCGCTGCGGCTCCGGAAAACTGCGCACCCATTCGTCAAACAGCGCATCTTCTGTCGTTTCGTCAGCAGTTGTCTTGGCGAAGGTCGGGATATCCCCGGTAAACGCCTCCCCCAGATCGTGGATCAGACACATCCGGATCACACGGTTCATATCCAGCGATTGAAACTCCGGAATCCCCGAAAGCAGCATCGCCATTAGCGCCATGCGCCAGCTGTGGTCGGCTACGCTTTCCATGCGGCCGGGAGCTGTTT
>DJXY01000161.1 GCA_002449915.1 Oribacterium sp. UBA6992 | reverse complement strand
CTTGTCCCTGCAGCGGCGCTTGTCTCTGTTTTTTCTGCCTGGGAACTGCCAGCTGCTGTAGTTGAACCACTTCCAGCTTTAGATGAACCGCATCCTGCCAATACTGCCGCAGTCATCGCTCCAATCAACAGTGCCGATAATACTTTTCTTTTCATGTTTTCCTCCCATTAAGTAAGAAATGATTTAAAATTTAAGTTCATAAAAATTATTATTGCTGACTTGGCTTCACGGATGCTGCATCATCCCCTGCAATTCCTTTTTTGGCGCTCGCTGTCAGCCTTTTAGATGGCATTTGTTTGATAAGAGATGCAATAATCAATCCAAAAAATACCACCATCAGTACTAGTGTAATTGGTCTTGTAAAAAAGATGCTTACCGAACCGCCTGAAAGGATAAATGCCTTCCGCATGTTGTTTTCAAGCAGCGGCGAAAGTACAAACGCAAGAAGCATAGGTGCTGATGGAAATCCATTTTTATCCAGAAGATATCCGAAGATTCCAGACAAAAACATTACAACTACTCCATACATGGAGTTTGATGTACTATACGCTCCAACCACACATACAACCGTAATAATCGGGATCATGTATTTGATTGGAACACTCAAGATCTTAAGCAGAAATGGAATAACAGCAACTGCAATTGCAAGCGTCAGCAAATTCGATAAGAATAATGATGCAATTAAGCCCCAGCAAAAATCAGGATCATTTTGGAATAGCAGCGGTCCCGGTTGAAGTCCCCACATCATCAGACCACCAAGCAACACTGCGCCTGTACCAGATCCCGGGATTCCCAGTGCCAGAAGAGGCGCAAATGCTCCGGCAGCTGCTGCGTTATTGGCAGCTTCCGATGCTGCAATACCTTCAATTGCCCCAGTTCCCATTGGTTCTTCACTCTTAAACTTCTTCTGCATTGCATATCCCATAAAGGATCCTGTAGTAGCTCCGGCTCCCGGAAGGACGCCTACAAACGTACCCATAAGTCCGGATCGTATAGCCGGTGGCAGAAGTCTTTTAAAATCATGTGCCGTCAACAGCGCTCCTCTGATGGAAAGCTTCGTCCTGACTGCATTTTCCGAACGCTCCTTATCATCCTTTTGACGGTCGTTGGCAAGTTTAATAACCTGCGCAAATCCAACCGTACCTATGACAAATGGCGTAAAAGGGATACCTCCCAAAAGATGCATACTTCCAAAATCATATCTTGGCGCTCCGGACAGCGTATCCATACCAATGCATGCAGCTAAAATTCCAAATGCTGTAATGACAAGTCCCTTGATCGGATTTTCTCCAACCAACCAGGAAATAGAAGTCATTGCAATAAGCAGCACTGCTGTCATTTCAGATGGTCCAAATTTGATTCCAAGCTTTGCAAGCCCAGGCCCGGTAAAGGTTAGAATTAAAATCCCGATGGTTCCTCCAATAAAAGAAGCCATATTAGCAGTCATCAATGCCTGCCCTGGGCGTTTCCTCTTTGTTGCCATAGGATAGCCATCCAAGGTTGTCGTAACTGCAGGAGAATCTCCTGGAATGTTTAAAAGAATCGCACTGAAGGATCCTCCATACATATTGGAATAATATAACGCGCCAAGCATAATAATCGCAGTTGCTGGATTAAATTTATACGTAAGCGGCAAAAGAAGCGCAACACCTGCCAGTGATCCAATACCTGGCATTGCACCAACAATCAACCCGAGTACTGCTCCCAGCAGTGCGGCTCCAATGTTTTGCGGAGTCAGTGCAACGAGAAACCCTTGTCCCAGAAGTCTAAAATTATCCATGTTTTGATTTCTCCTTTCAGCCTATGACATTTTCCAGCAGTCCCCATGGGAATTGCACCTGCAGCCACATGACAAAAACGCCAATTACAATTGCTCCAACAATTGCCATAATAATGATGCAAGTCTTCAGCGGCGTCTTTTCCATGATCTTAAGCCATCCAAAAAGATAAATAAAAATCATCGGAATCATACCAATAATCATGGAGCCTATGATAAGCATTGCCGCGCCAATAATCACTTCAAGTTCACAAAAGTGATATTCTACCTTCTCTGTCTCATGGATTACCTGCATAAAAGCGAGCACACTGGAAACCATCAGTACAATGCCAAAAATCGCAGGAAAAAATCCGGGCTTCGGTTCATGATCCCAGAAGCCATACTGTTTAAATCCAAGAACCGAAAACACTATTCCAATCAGAAACATACATATCGGTATAAAAATCCGTGTTGTTATTTTTACAGACTGCTTTTGCTGATTCATAAATTTCTGTCCTGCCTCCTTGTTAAATCATTAAAATACGATCTGTCCCTGAGCTATATTGATATATTAAGCAAGTCTTGTGCCACACATATTAATAATTTATATTTTTACGATCATAATTCGCAAAATCTTCGGTAATTATACTGTTATTATTTAAAAAATGTTAGTATTTTAAAATATTATTGTATAATTTTATATTGATATTCTGTGATGAAAAGAGTAATTTCGCACTATTATGCATGTTTGTCAAATGTTTTGAAACATTTTAATGTTTCAAATGTTGCATCATTTTAAATCTATTCAGAAACTTATTTCCCAAAAACAGCTTCATAGTCCTTAACAAACTTTGCAATGCCGATATCCGTCAGCGGATGCTGAGTCATCTGCATCAGTACTTTAAATGGAACAGTCGCAATGTCTGCACCTGTCTTGGCACACTCTATAATATGCATTGGATGACGAACGGATGCGCAAATCACCTGTGTATCAATATCCGGATACATCTGGAAAATATCTTCAATATCCTGGATCAGGCTAATACCATCGGTTGAAATATCATCAAGTCTTCCAAGGAAAGGAGATACATATGTAGCGCCCGCTCTCGCAGCAAGCAGTGCCTGATTTGCGCTGAATACAAGCGTTACATTTGTGTGGATTCCTTCGCTTGCAAGAACCTTCACTGCTTTTAACCCTTCCTTGGTCATCGGAATCTTAACAACCATGTTTTTATGAAGTTTTGCGATCTCTCGTCCTTCTGCAATCATTCCCTCTGCAGTTGTGGTACTTGCTTTTACTTCTCCGGAAATGGGTCCATCTACAATCTCTGTGATTTCCTTGAGCGTCGTCATGTAATCTCGCCCCTCTTTGGCAATCAGCGAGGGATTGGTGGTAACGCCGGCAATGATGCCCATGTCATTTGCTTCTCTGATCTCATCTACATTTGCAGTATCAATAAAGAATTTCATTAATTCATCCTCCTGGATTCTCTATCTATTCATCCTGCTACATCTATAGCGTTTATTTATTTATTTTCGTTAGCCACAGCCATCTTGGAGCACATCTTGACTGCTTCCTCAAAGGATGATGTTCTCACGAGACCTTTGCCGGCAATGTCATAGGCGGTTCCATGTCCGCAAGTTACGATCGGGATCTTAAAGCCACCGGCAATTGTGATACCGCTGCCAAAATCCTTAAGCTTTAAAGCAATCTGCCCCTGATCATGGAACATGGTTACGACACCATCAAAATCACCGGCAAAAGCCTTGATAAACAATGTGTCACTCGGGTATGGTCCGGAAACGTTGTATCCTTTAGCCTGCATCTTTTCCACAGTTGGACGGATCACGTCAATCTCCTCCGTACCGATGTTTCCATTCTCTCCTCCATGTGGATTTAATGCCGCTACTGCGATTCTTGGATTTTCAAGTCCGGAGTTCCGAAGTGTTGTGTCAATCAGTCGGATCGCCCGGCTGATACTCTCAAAGGTAAGATTTTTACTCACATCCTTGATCGGTATATGGCTTGTGGTTCTTGTTGTCATAAGACCGTCTGTATAGTTAATCTCCCCAAACGGTTCTGTATGTCCAAGCAGATGCGCCAGGTAGTGATGTTCACTCTCAAATGGACATCCCGCATCATGAAGCGCTGCCTTGTTAAGCGGTACAAAGCAGAATCCCTCGATCTTGCCCTCCTGATAGAGCTGTACTCCCAGATCCAGCATATGCAGCATTGCCTTACCGCTGACAATGGTCTTAACTCCAAACGGAACCTCCGCAGGATCTACATCCTTTTGATCCAAAATCGGCAGTCCCTTGCTCCAGTCTGCATCTTCTGCCTTGTCAATAACCTGCAGTTTGATCTGATCTCTCACCTTGCACACATCCATTGCCCGCTCAAGTACTCTTACATCTCCAATCAGGATAGGTCTGCAGTATGTATCAAAGGTTTTTGCAGCTGCCATCTTGGCTACAATTTCCGGTCCACAGCCAGCCGCGTCTCCCAGTAAAATTCCAAGTACCGGTCTCTCCGTCATCTTAGTTCCTCCTACATTTTGTCTTTCTTGATGTGCGATCTAATTGATCTTGCTGCTTATTTATAAAGCAACGCTTATGCCAGTATATTTACTTCTTCCCTCGAAGCTTGATTATTGGTTATTTAACCTAATTTTTTATGCAATTTTTGTATATAATTTTGATCTAGGATGTGCGCATATCATCCTGCTCCAATGCTTCCTCCCGGAGTTTCCGTTTCACTAAAAAAGCAGTGTCTGAAACACTTTTGTTTCAGACACTGCTTTTGTTTCATTCATCCACACTGTTTTACTTTGTTTCACCCAATTTGTTTCATTGCAGATTTTGCCTGCTATAAGTTACATTCCTCGTCATTTAGCTTTTCTGTCAAAACTGCTTCTGATTCCAAGCTCCTCCCGGTATTTGGCAACCGCACGACGAGAAATCCGGATGCCTTCCGCCTTAAGAAGCTCCGCAATCGCCTGATCACTGAGCGGATGGGACCGATCCTCTGCCTGAATCAGTTCCTTCATCCTCTGCTGAATCATTGCCGCAGATACATTCACCTCTCCCTCTGTTCCCTGTACTCTGGATACACTTGTGGAAAACAAATCTTTTAACAGAACAGTCCCTCCCGGATACTGCAGATATTTCCCTCTCAATGCCCTGCTTACAGTAGAAGGGCTGATCTCCAGCTCCTCTGCAAGCCCGCTCATTGTCATTGGAAGCAGCGGACCATGTCCATTAAAAAATTCCGCCTGATTCTTGAGGATCTGGCTGACAACTCTCTCAATGGTTTTTCTCCGCTGTGCAATATTGCCAATCAGAAGTCTTGCTCTCTCAAGCTTTTTTTCAAAATACTCCAGAAGCTCCGGATCTTTTGTTGTCTTCATCATAGATACATAGTAATCACTGATTCCGTAGTCCTCGACCCAGTCGTCGTTTAAACGGATCGTCCAGACGCCATGCTCACTCTCTGCGATAATATCCGGCTCAATATAGCGATTTTCTCCGGTATCAAAACCTTGCAATGGATGTGGGTTAAGCTCTGCAATTTCTTCAATGCATTTCCGCACCTCTGCAGTGGTAACCTTCATGCCTCGCGTAATCACGCTGATTTTTCCATTCAAAAGCTCTGTATAGTAATCCTGCAGGATGCTGTATGCTTTGGAGTCAGCTTTGCCGGCAAGCTCCATCTGCTTCATAAGGCAATGCTGACGATCTGGTTGAAAAATGCCGTGCGGTTCCATCTCTGTAAGGATGTCAAGCATCCGTTTCACATCCTCCACAGATCTTTCAGCTCCTCTGGCAATCTCTTCCATCGATATAGTAAGAAATCCCTCATCATCCAGACAGTCAATCATGTACTCGGCGAGTTTCTCGTCCTGTCTGCTGATATGCTGCGGCAGCTGTCCCAACAGATATCTGCGTATCTTCCCTTCCTCCGGCATCGGGATGTTTGCCAGAAACTTATCCTTGTCATTTATGGCATCCTGATAGTTTTTCTGATAAGTCATCATCTCCCGGGGCCGGGCTCCACTCTCTCCATGATAGTCAAACATCGGATTTTCGAGATATTCATCCTTTAAGAGATTGCGCAGCTCCTGTGTATCCATTGCCAGAATTTCAAGAGACTGGATCTGATACATTGAGAGAGCCAGACTCTGCTCAAGATATAATCCGTTGTCCAGGTTCATGCCGTTGTGCCTCCTTCTTTTTTGCGGTTTCGTCTCCACAGCGTGGTGCGGCTGATCCCAAGCTCGCGCGCGATTTCCGTCTGGTTTACCTTTTTGCTTGTGGTATAGGTCCTCGTCTGGACTGCTTCTTTTGGGGACTTCGGTTGATCCCGGAAAATATTGAGCAGCCTCATCGTATCTGCATCCACAATATCACTGTCGTTTAATACTACAAGACGCTCGCAGATATTACGAAGTTCCCGGACATTTCCTTTCCATCTGTAATTCTTAAGCATTTCCGCGGCATCGTCCGTGAGATGCGGTACCTTGCGTCCCATCTCTGAGGCAATTTTGGCCACAAAGGAACTGAAAAGCTCTTCGATGTCTTCTTTTCTTTCCCGGAGTGGCGGTATACGGATGTCGAGGAGATCAAGACGATAGTAAAGATCCGGACGGAACTTTCCTTCCTCCACCTCTCGCTCAATATCAATATTGGTGGCGGATATGACGCGCACATCCACCGAATGCACATTCGTAGACCCAATCCTGCGCACTTCCTTCTCCTGTAGCACGCGAAGCAGCTTTGCCTGAAGCGCGATCGGCATTTCTCCAATCTCGTCCAAAAAGAGTGTACCCTTATCCGCAAGCTCAAACAGTCCGATTTTCCCCTGACGAGATGCCCCGGAAAACGCCCCCGGTTCGTAGCCAAAGAGCTCGCTCTCCAGAAGATTCTCCGGCAGCGCTGCACAGTTGATCGCAACAAATGGCTTATCTGCCCTCAGGCTCGCATTGTGGATACTGTCTGCAAAAAGCTCCTTGCCCGTACCTGTTTCGCCAAGAATCAGAATATTGGAATTTACTTTGCTGTATCGCTCTGCCATCTCAATATTTTCACGGATCGCCTTGCTGCTGCCGAGGATATCCTTAAAGTGATACTTGGCCATCAGCCCTTCCTTAGCCAGCTGCTGACGGATTTTTCCCTCCTCCTGGATAATCTGATTGGTGTTTCTAAGGCGAATGAGAGCTCCGGAAGTGACATCATTTTCCCGGTACGGCTTCACATGCACATAGACATTCTGCCCCTCCAGCTTCATAACCGCTTCTTGCTCATGATGCACATCCGAAACCAGCTTTTTCCACGGCTCGGATGCATGCAAATCCCCTGCCGCTCTCCCGCTGATCTGATCAAAGGCTGAAAGCTTGAAGCTCTGGTATATCCAGTTGTTGGCATACTGCACCATGCCTCTGTCATCCGTGGCAATCAGTCCATCCTCGGAGTTATTAAATACACTTTGAATAATACTGGAGCGTTCGCGCTCCCGGTTCATGGTAACAGCTGTGCTGATAGCCTCCTTCAGCGCCTCCTCAATGGCATTTTTCTTGATTTTAATGTGAATGCGGGAAATTCCGAGTCGATCACATATTCCGCAGACCGTGCCTGCTCCCACCATAATTTCCGCACCATCCTTGAGCGCCTGCCGGACTTTCAACATAGAGTCCTCCTCATCGGTCACATCATACGGTGTTATAATGGCATTGCACACATTCTCCAGTATCGGAAGATCATGCAGCACTACATTGGTTAGAAACAATGCAATTCTGTGATAGCCTTGTTTCCGGCATGCAAGTAAGGCGTCCAGTATATCAAAGCTGTTGAACTTAAGCTCTACTATATGCTTTGTCGGGAAGCTGTCTTTCAGTTTTAAGTATGTCATTCCCCGGGCAATCATGATATCATCATCCCAGTTTCTGCTGAGAAAATCCGGAGTGCCAAAAACATAACAGGTCTCAATCCGGATATCTTCATACACCGGCAAATTCCGGATAACTTCCTCAAAAAGATCCTTAATTTCCAGATGTGGCAGAAAAATCCGTATCTTAACCATTTCATCCTCCATTCTTTCCCGCAGAGTACTTCATAAATTTTAACATTACTGTCATATTTTAGCAACGTAAGAACTGCCTGATAAAACGCCGAACCGGAGAGGACACACATCCTCTCCGGTTATTAAGCTTGTTCTATCATTGCAGGCAAAAGTGTATTTGCTGTCAGAAGCTTCCCTTACTTGTTTACGACATTCTGCGGATGACCCTCAACAAAGGATTTGATATTATCCGCCGTAATGTCCATGATTCTCTGACGCGCTGCCTGTGCTGCCCAGGAAATATGTGGTGTAATCAGGCAGTTCTTTGCCTTAAGCAGCGGGTTGTCTCCCTTGATCGGCTCCGTGGACACTACATCAAGACCGGCAGCATATACCTTGCCGCTGTTAAGAGCATCTGCAAGGTCCTGCTCCACTACGAGCTGCCCACGGCTGTTATTAATGATGATCACACCATCCTTCATCTTGGCAATATTTTCTTTATTGATGAGTCCCTCCGTATCCGGGAACAACGGGCAGTGCAGGAAGATTACATCTGACTCTGCAAAAAGAGTGTCCCGGTCAACATATTCTGCAAGCTGCTTACCAGCTTCACTCTCATGCTTATCATTTGCAAGCACCCGCATATCCATAGCCTTAAGGATCCTGGCAGTAGACTGTCCGATTCTTCCAAGACCTATGATTCCTGCAGTTTTACCATACAGCTCGATCATCGGATAATCCCAGAAGCACCAGTCATCATTGTGCTCCCAGCGGCCTGCCTTAACTGCAGCATCATGTGCCGCATAATGAGAGCAGATCTCAAGCAACAGTCCGACAGCATACTGTCCGACAATCTGGGTGCCATAGGTTGGTACATTGAGTACAACAATACCTTTTTCCTTGGCATAGTTATAATCCACAACATTATAGCCTGTTGCAAGTACTGCAATGCACTTTAAATTAGGGCAGGCATCAATGGTTGCCTTGCTGATCGGAGTTTTATTAATTACCGCAACCTCGGCGTCTCCGATGCGCTCTGCGATCAGTGGAGATTCCACATAAGAGGTTCGATCATATACGGTAACCTCGCCAAACTGCTTTATCGGATCCCAACTAAGATCTCCCGGATTTTCGGTGTATCCATCAAGTACAATGATTTTCATTTTAATTTCTCCTTTACTGCTTTAAGGTCTGTTACCGCTGCTTAATCCTTAACCATTGCCCATGCGCGATTAAGGCATCTCTTGGTATTGGCAAGCACAATTTCCTCGTCTTCAACCTTGGTAGGCATAACCTCCATGGAAAGAACCATTGGATCCTCTGCATTAAAAAATCCCTCCTCCTTGACAATCTGCAGGAACTCTGTCAGCTCCTTGATATCATTGGCACTGTTAGGATAGCCGAGTCTCTGATGCAGATCTCCATAGCCCTCTGCTTCAGGATCTGCAACTGCATTACCAAAATGCAGGTGTGTAATGTATGGTCTGCAGGTACGGATTACCTGCTTGGAGTCCTCGTGGCAGATTGGGAAATGAGACAAATCCACCAGCAGTCCGAAGTTATGGTGCTTAAGCCGCATATCCGCTGCAAACTGCGCCGCCAACGGAGCAGGTCCGATGAGAGAAGCCTTGTCTACATCATAGTCAAACACCTCGAGCTCTACACTCATGCCCTTTTGAGCTGCATAGTCACAGACATTACCTGTAGTCTTTAACAGCTGCTGATACTGGAAATCCTTGGTTTCCTCTGCCCATTTACCGGCAAGAAAAGCAATTCCCTTAGCACCGAAGTACTCCGCACGGTCAACAGATTTGATAAGAGCTTCCTCTGCCTTTTTGCGGCCTTCCTCATCTGTATCATTTGGATTAAGCTTTGGTCCGAGCAGTGATGGCTGCGCACCATAGCAGACCTTGAGGTGCGACTGCTCCAGCATAGCCTTGGCTGCCTTAGCCGTATCGGTATTGATATCGCCGAGCTTGTTGATATTCACCTCAATCGCATCAAAAAAATCATCACTGCAGATTTCTCTCAGGGACTGCATTCCGTCCATGCGCGGATAGCTCATCCAGTGAATTGTGCCTACTTTAAAATACTTGTGAATTGACTCCTTCATTTTCTGCTCCTTTACTGTTGTTAAAAATGCATTTTAAGAAATGCGTTTTCATACACTATGCATTATTCTATAAAATCAAACCAGCTCCCAGGCGCGGTCCAGCGTCCTTTTGGCATTGGCAAGTACCACATCCGGATCCTCGGCTCCAAAGGGCTTTACTTCAAAGCTCACGATTGGAGGATCATCTTCATTTAAAAATCCGATTTCGAGAAGTGTCCTTAAAAATTTAACAATTTCCGGTATTCCGACCTCACTGTGAGGAAATCCGAATCTCGGATGCTCATCTCCATAAGCCGGATAGGACGGATCCGCAACAACAGCATTACCAATGTGTGCATGCTTTATATACTTTGCAATCGGCAGGATGCTCTCCTCGATGCTCTCCCGTAAAATCGGAATGTGTGAGAGATCTACCTGGATACCAAAGTTATCATACTTCCTGCCAATGGTTTCTGCATAGCGTTTTACCCGGTCAACCGGACCAATCAGTGATTTTTTAGCGACATCATAGTCAAACACCTCGCAGACGATCTTAAGATCTCCTTTGGATGCGGCATACGCACAAAGCTCTTCCGTAGACCGGAACAATGCCTGCATAGATGCTTCCATTGTATCCGTTTCATATCGTCCTGCAAGAAACTGAAAGTCCACCGCGCCTGCAATATACGCTTCATCAATGCCATCTTTGAGAGTCTCAACAGCCTGTCTGCGGCGATCCTCATCGAGATCATTGATATTAAGCCCAGGACCAAGAAGTCTCCCCTGTCCTCCGATTGCCGTCACCATATTGGCAGTATGAATCATCTCTGCCGCCTGGCGGAAAACCTCAGGATCCTGCATATGAGAGAGCTCGATACACTCAAAGTAAGGATCCGTCACGAGTTTTTTCAGCGTCTCAAGGATGGGACCGCTCCCCTGCCCGAGCTCCTTGTAGGAAACTCCGAGGATGGTGCCGGGCTTCATAAATCGATGCATGGATTTCTCCATATCAGTTCTCCTATGTAATAATGTACTTTAATATACTTTAATTGCGAGAATATACTGTGATTTCTCCGACAATCTCTTATTTTCTTGAAATCACTTTTTCACATGCCTTGCCGATGGCAGCTGCATCGAGACCATATTTCCGGAGCAGCTCCTTATACGGTCCGGACTCTCCATGCGTATCCTGCATGCCGATCATTTCCACCGGTACCAGCGCCCCCGCTTTAGCCAGAACCTCGGAAACAGCTCCGCCCAGGCCACCGATCACACTGTGTTCCTCCGCTGTTACAATCGCACCGGTCTCCTGCGCACACTTTATAATAAGTTCTGCATCGATTGGTTTGATATTATACATATCCACCACTCTTACGCTGATGCCTTTGGATTGAAGCTCCTGTGCCGCATCCATTGCTGTACTTACCATCAGTCCACAGGCAATAATCGTTACATCCGTGCCGTCCTTTACCATCATACCTTTACCAAGCGTGAACTTGGCACCTGCAGGATGGCAGTCCGGTGCTGCATCTCTCGATAAACGGATATACATTGGCTCCGGTGTTTCAATCGCAGCCTTAACCATCCACTCTGCTGTTGCCGCATCGGATGCAACCATAACCCGTACTCCGGGTAAGGTACGCATAACCGCTATGTCTTCAAGTGAATGATGGGTTGCTCCATCATACGCATCGGACAGTCCTCCGTACGCTCCCATCATCTTAACCGGAAGACCGGAATACGACATAAAGGTTCTTGCCGCAAGCAGTCCAAGCGTCGTCTCAAATACCGCAAAGGTATTGACAAACGGAATCTTGCCGCTTTTTGCCATGCCTGCAGCCATACCCATCATAGCATATTCGGAAATACCACAGTTATAAAAACGATCCGGATAGGCCTTTCCAAACATCCCGGATTTCGTGGAACCGGAAACATCCGCATCCAGAACTACTACATCCTGATGCTCTGCACCAAGCTTTACCAGTGCCTCTCCATATACTTCACGGATCTGCTTGCTCATTATGCTTCACCTCCCAATTCCTTCATTGCCTGCTCGTAATGCGCATCATCGATTGCCTTGCCATGCCAGCTGTGATCTCCTTCCATAAAGGAAATGCCCTTGCCCTTAACAGTATGTGCAAGGATGATTGTCGGTCTGTCCTTACAGGTCTTGGCAACCTCAATCGCGGCACTAATGGCGGATACATCATGTCCGTCCACCTCAATCGTATTATAGCCGAATGCTTTAAACTTGAGTGCTACGTCTCCCATGGGCATGATTTCCTCATTGGTGCCATCCAGCTGTACCCCATTCCAGTCTAAAATTGTGATAAGACGATTTGCGTGGAACTTGCTTGCATTCATCGCAGTCTCCCATACAACGCCCTCATTGATTTCTCCATCTCCGAGAATTGCATAGGTATAGGCATCGATGCCATCATGCATATCGGCAAGTGCAACGCCAAGTGCAAGCGGATATCCGGCTCCCAGCGGTCCTGTAGATGCTTCAACACCGGGAGTTTCCTTTGTACAGGGATGTCCCTGCAGACGGCTGTTAATCTGTCGCAGCGTTTTTAACTCCTCCATTGGAAAAAATCCCTTTTTGGCAAGGTTGATATACAGCATCGGCGCAGCATGTCCCTTGCAGAGGATGATCTTATCGCGGGAACGATCATTGATATTTTCCGGCGAGATATTAGCGTCATTAAAATACAGGTCTGTCAGAATCTCACAAACCGAGAGTGATCCACCCGGATGTCCGGTCTGAATGGCATGTAAGGTCTTGATCAGGGTCTTTCTGAACTCGAGACAAAGAGAGTCCAGATATTCCTTTTTTTCTTTTTCCATGTGGTGCTACCTCCTTATGGTACGACCATAGATTTACGTCATATATGCTTAAGCCGCTGTCCGACAGGATTACGTGTTCCGGTCGATGCAGAGACTTCATTACGATATCCTGTCCAGTGTATCTTTAATTTCCTGCATGCATCTCTTTGGACTAGACAGCGTCAGGATGCCGGTGATTTCCTGGATCTTAGTTTCAAGATGTGCCATGGACGCCTGCGTAAGTACAATCACATCATAGCCTGTGATCTCCCTGGCACCCTCCAGCAGGAGCCGATCATGCGTTTCCATATCCATCGCCTTCATCGCGAGAAATGCTTCATGATTGGATCGGAAGTCAATGTGGATTTCCTTACCGAGTTTGTCAGCCTCCTCCTGAAGCTTCTCCCGCATTGGCCCCTCCGTAGATGCCGCAGATGCATATGCAAGGATTCTGCTGCCCCGCCGCACGGCTTCTCTACCCATAGCGTCGTCAATGGCAATAAGCGGCTTCTCGATAAACGGTCGGATCAGACGTACCGTGGGTGTCAGTGTAGAGCAGGTAACCACAATAACATCGCAGTCGGTCATCTCTGCAGACTTGATGTCATTGTACAGTCGGTTCCGGTTATTAATGGTAAAGCTTCCGATCTCATTGGGATTATCCGCAAGGAAACTATCCCAAAGATTGTAGATTTCCACATCTTCCTTAAGGAAGTCCCTAAGCTGCTGATCAAAAGAGACTGCCACCGGTTTTACCGTATGAATCAGACAAATTTTTTTCACTTAAGACCTCCATAGATTTCCGTAAAGATAGGTTTCAGATACCTGATTGAGCCCTTAGCAGCCTCTTCCTGATCCGGGATCTGATAGATTTCTGTTGTGAATGCTCCATCATAGCCGCAGTCTTTAAAAGTTCTAATGATCTTTTTAAAATCAAGTCCGCAATTACCAGGGAAGCGGCGGTTATTATCCGCAAGATGCACATGGATGTTATAGTCCTTGCTGTATTGCCGTATGGTTTCACAGATGTCTTTCTCCTCCAGGTTCATATGAAATACATCCAGCATCAGCTTAAAGTTAGGTCGATCCACACGATCCACCATGCGTGCCCCTTCCTCCGTCGTGTTGATGAAATTGGTCTGCATAATCGTGATCGGTTCCAGTGCCAGCATCACGCCTTTGGGGGCTGCATAGTCTGACAGCTCTCTGAATGCTTCCACCGCGAGCTTTTCCGTTTCCTCATGGCTTACTCCGCTTATATACTGCCCGCGGATTCTGCCGAAATTTACATTCGCACCAAAAAAGGCTGCCATGTCGATAATTTCCTTACTCCTGCGGATAGCCTCTGCCCGTCTCGCCGGATCCGGATCGGTAAAGCTAAGCCCAAGCTGTCCGTAAATCTCGCCTGTGCAGACCAGCACGACCTTAAGCGAAAGCTCCTCTGTCAGCTTTTTGATTGCCGGAAGATCCAGCTCATCCGGATGTAAGGTCATAAATTCCACTCCGGTAAAACCGTCTGCTGCAAGCTCCCGGAGACTCTTTTCAATCGGTCCCTGATATGCTGTAACAGAATCTGCAATCGCAACATCCGGCGTTGCAACCTGATAGCAAAGTCTCATACTGCCTCCTCGTGAATTTCCTTTATCTTTAACTTTATCTTCCGTTTTAGATATTTTTCTCGCCACTTGAGAATAAAGCAATCTTTGTGCCAAGCTGTTTGATATGGCGGAAATCCTGCACATTTGTGAAGTATTGCGAATTGTTTGTCTCCCCTCCCTGGATATCTCTGAAGGATCGCTCCGTAAGCTGCTTGGGGTTTCTCAAAATACCATGCATAGCATGGCTTCTATTTGTTTCAATTTTGTTTCAAATTTCAGGTTGTGCAACAATTTGTTGTCCGATGTATCCGTTGTTTCTTTTACCGCTCAATTTCTTTATAATATAAAAAGAACCAAAGAAAGGAATCTCCATCATGCTTATAAAAACTACCTCACCCCACATCTACGACCTTATTGTCATCGGTGCCGGTCCTGCCGGCATGTCTGCAGCAGCTGCTGCCCTGGATCGCGGCGTCCGGGATGTGCTTCTTTTGGATAAAGCATCGGAAATCGGCGGACGGCTACGTTGCCGCATGGAGTCTGCTGCGGGCAGCCGGCTCTATCATAAGGCAGCCGGGTCCGCCTACGTCCTGAAACAGTTCCGTGATCTGCTTAAAACCTACGAAGTTCCGCTAAAGCTCGGAGTTTCGGTAAATTCCATTACTTACTCCGATGCCAACGCATATTTTACCGTCACACTCTCTGATGTCTCGCAGGACTCTGACTGTCTCCTGACTCGAGCTCTCATCCTCGCTACCGGCAGCGCCAATACAAACGGCAGAACTCCCGACACCACCGGAACTGATACGCATACCAGCGCTCCAGATAGCACTGATCTTAACACAGAACTTCCCAACGCAGATTCCCCGGTTGCGGCTTCCCTTATAACAAAAAAGGACCCCGGACGCATCGTCCCGGATCCTCTTTCACTTGCTCTCTCAATTTCTGTTTCTAAATCCCAATATTTTTTTATTGCAGGCGATGTCGCCGGAGATAAGATTCTCCCGGATGATGCCTGCATTGAAGGCGCTGCCGCCGGCAGAAATGCAGCAGAATTACTGCTTTTCTGAGCCGAATACCCTCTCCTTTAGCTTCTTCCCTGTCGGCGTCGCCGCAAGTCCTCCGCCGGCCGTTTCCTTAAGCGATGCCGGCAGCTGATCGCCCACGGATTTCATCGCCATGATGCATTCGTCCGCAGGAATATACGCCGGGATCCCGGCAAGCACCATATCCGCAGAAGACACGGCGATCATAACGCCGGAAGCATTCCGCTTGATGCAGGGGATCTCCACCAGCCCCGCAACCGGATCACAGACAAGTCCAAGCTGACTCGCGATCGCAATCGCAAGCGCATCCGCGGACTGTGCCGGACTTCCGCCCATGACCTCGACCATCGCAGCCGCTGCCATCCCGGCGGCACTGCCGCACTCTGCCTGGCATCCGCCCTGCGCACCGGCAATCGAAGCTCTCT
>DJXY01000201.1 GCA_002449915.1 Oribacterium sp. UBA6992 | reverse complement strand
TATGGCAAACGGTATCTGGGGCACACTCGCCGTCGGACTTTTCTCCACCGGAAATAACGGTGTCGGCAAGGGCCTGTTTTACGGAGGAGGTCTCCATCAGCTGGGAATCCAGGCGACAGGTATGGTTGCAATCGCAGCCTATGTGCTGATCACCATGTTTATTGTCTTTAAGCTGATCGATAAAACCATTGGTCTCCGTGTACCTGCACAGATTGAAATTGATGGTCTGGATATCCATGAGCATGGTCTTACCTCTGCGTACTCCGGATTTGCCATTACGGATGTAACGGATATGACGGTGGAGGCCAATGAAAACACAGATCTCGGAGAGGACTCCTATGAAGCTGCTTCTGAGGCGCAGAAAAATGCCGCTGTGCATGTTGTGCGGGAGCCGTCTGTTTCTGAAACCGTGGGCATGGAATATGATACCGGCATTCACAAGGTATCTATTATCTGCAGACTTTCCAAGTTCGATGCTCTTAAAAAAGCAATGAATGATCTTGGTGTAACCGGCATGACCGTGACACAGGTCATGGGCTCCGGCATTCAGAGAGGATCCTCTGAGATGTATCGTGGTGTCCCGGTAGATTCCACGTTGCTGCCGAAGGTTAAGGTCGAGGTGGTTGTTGCCAAGATTTCCGTGGATCATGTCGTGGAAACTGCCAAGAAGGCTCTGTACACCGGGCATATCGGCGATGGCAAGATCTTTGTATTTAATGTCACCCGTGCCGTTAAGGTTCGGACCGGCGAGGAGGGATACGACGCCATCCAGGATGTGGAATAGTCGGAATGTGCAGCTGCTATAAAAACTGACAAGAAGTAGTTTTTGTGGTTATGAAAAAAAGAAGCCATGGAACATAACTAAAAGCCAGAACTAAGAACTAACGAAAACATTTGGTAGAACCTACCACGGTGATCTGCGGTTTGGGCACCGCTTTCACATAAAAAGACATAGTAGTACTTCATCGAGAGAGGATCTCCGCAAACGCGGGGGTCCTTTTTCCTTCGTTTTTTTGGGATGTCACACTGTGGTCATCGTAGGCGTTGTTTAGATGTTGTATTAAATTAAATAATTTTAAATATTTCGGCGATGAACATTGCTTTTTCCACAAAAACATATATAATCATGTATAAGGCATAACATAGTTTTAAAAACTACATTATATCTTATTGATAAATTTGGAGGTGTGTGTATGTTGTTCCGAGGAAATTCCATTTTGCTTAAGGTCAAGGACCCGGGCAGCTTCCTGACCCATTATATTGCCATGATTCTATCGATACTTGCAGCCATCCTCCTGTTTTACCGGATTGCGCAGAACCCGAGTCCGGAGAAACTTCTGGCGTTTGGCATATTCGCGCTGAGTATTGTACTTTTGTATGCCGCGAGTGCCACATATCATCTTTTTGATATTTCTCCCAAGGTCAACAAGCTGCTGAAAAAGATCGATCACATGATGATCTATCTGTTAATTGCCGGATCTTACACTCCGATCTGCGCGATTGCTCTCGGTGACCGTACGGGCTGGAGACTGCTGATCCTTGTATGGGCGCTGTCGCTTATTGGTATGGCTGTGAACATTATTTTTATCAATACTCCGAAATGGCTGAATTCTTTGATCTACATACTGCTCGGATGGACCTGCATCTTTGCCATTGTAAAAATACATGCGGCACTGACTGCTCCGGAATTTGCCCTGCTCCTCTCAGGCGGCATCATCTATACCATCGGCGGCGTAATCTATGCTCTGAAGCTTAAGATCTTTGACAGGCTGCCAAGGTTTTTTGGAAATCATGAGATTTTCCACTGCTTTGTCATTGCAGGCTCAATTTGCCACTATGGCGTGATGCTGCTCCTAGCGTGAAAGTAAGAGAGGAGCAGAACCGGGTTTCAGCCTATGAGTAAGGTTTCATTGCGGAGGACGGCTATCTCGGGGCTCGATTCATCCGAAATAACCTGTTTTACTGCTTCCATCCAGATAAATAATAATTTGATATTGGCTTTCCATAGGGTTTCTGATATAATTTTAACACATTATTATTAATGTTTTATTTATCTCAGAAAAGAGGGAGAGTATTTCAATGAAAAACCAGAAATGGATTTCGATCCTTGTAATTGCAGTGGGTGTCATCGCTGCAGTTTACTTTGGACTTGGCTCCAGAAACCTGGGCACCAGCAGCAGTGCCGCACCCGGCGATATCCCATCCGATGCCGTAACAGCAAGTGGTACCGCACAGGGTATGGAAGGTCCTGTTACTGTGGAAGTCACTGCAACCAAGGACAAGATTTATGCAATAAAGGTTACAGAGCAGAATGAAACAAAGGACATCGGAACCAAAGCCGTAGACCAGCTGCCTGCTGCCATTTTTTCAGCAAACAGCCTTGAGGTTGATGGTGTTTCCGGTGCAACCATTACATCCAATGCAATTAAGGAAGCAGCTGCAGCCGCTCTTACATCTGCAGGACTGGATCCGGCAGCCTTTGGATATACCAAGGCAGGCGGAGAGACCAAGGCAGCTTCGGAGGGCACAGCCAAGAAGGAGATCCCTGCAGATGCGGTAAAGGGAACCGGCACAGCCAAGGGCAACAACGGTGATGTCACAGTTGAAGTTACCATGGATGCCGATAACATCTATGATGTTAAGGTAACCAAGCATCAGGAAACGGAAGGCATCGGGACTAAGGCAATCGAGCAGGTTCCACCGGAAATCATTGAGGGAAATACAACCAAGGTAGATACGGTATCCGGTGCAACTGTGACCTCCAACGCCATCATCGAGGCAGTAAAAGCTGCAATCAAGGATGCAGGCTTTGATCCGGCTAAATTTGATGTTGCCAAAGCTGCCAATAAGGAAAAGGCAGAGGATGTAAGCTATGATACCGATGTTGTAATTGTCGGCGCAGGCGGTGCAGGTATGGTTGCTGCCATTGAAGCTGCCGATGCAGGTAAAAATGTCATCCTCGTCGAGTCTCAGACCATGGTTGGCGGTAACTCCATCCGCGCAACCGGAGGTCTCAATGCCGCCAAAACCAAGTGGCAGGATGCCAATGAGTTTAATGAGGGTGCCGGCGTAGAAGCCAAGCTCAAGACCGCAAGAGAGCAGTATGCAGATAATAAAGACATTCAGACTCTTGCAGATACCGTTGAGAAGCAGTGGGCAGAGTATCAGGCAGCTCCAAACGGATATTTTGATTCTCCGGAGCTTTTTGAACTTGATACCATGATCGGCGGTAAAGGCAAAAATGACTTTACTCTTGTAAAGACGCTGGTAGAAAATTCTTCTGCTGCCATTGACTGGCTGGATTCCATCGGTGCAGAAATGCATAATGTCGGATCCTTCGGCGGCGCTTCAGTAAAGCGTATTCATCGTCCGGTCAACGCAGAGGGCAAGACCACTGCCGTTGGTGCTTATATGGTTCCGATTCTGGAAAAGAATGTCAACGACCGTAAGAATATTCAGGTTCTTTTCTCCACTACTGCAGATAAGATCCTGATGGATGCGTCCGGTAAAAAGGCTGTCGGTATCCATGCAACCGGCGAAACCGGCAATAACGTCACCATCAACGCAGGTTCTGTTGTAATTACCACTGGTGGCTTTGGTGCCAACCTTGATATGGTAACAAAGTATCGTCCGGACCTTAAGGGCTTTATGACAACCAATGCCGCAGGTGCGCAGGGTCAGGGTATCGATATGGCTACTGCCGTTGGCGCCGCTACTGTAGATATGGATCAAATCCAGATTCATCCGACCGTGGAAGCCAACACTGCACATCTGATTACCGAGGGTCTCCGTGGTGACGGTGCTATCCTTGTGAACCAGGATGGTAAGCGTTTCGTTGATGAAGTAGGTACCAGAGATGTGGTTTCCGCTGCGGAAATCGCACAGCCGGGCTCTTACAGCTGGCTCATCGTAGATCAGAAGATGGTGGATGCCTCCGCTGTTATTCAGGGATACATCAAGTCCGGTTATACAAAGCAGGGTGACGATTACAAGGCACTTGCCAAGGAGCTGGAGATTGATCCGGATACACTGGATGCAACCATCAATACCTGGAATGGTTATGTTGCACAGAAGTCCGATCCTGACTTTAATCGTACTTCCTTTGCATCTCCGTTGGATACCGCTCCGTATTATGCAATTAAGGTAACTGCAGGTATTCACCATACCATGGGTGGTATTAAGATCGATAAGGATACAGAAGTGCTGAAGGAGGATGGTACTCCGATCGGAAATCTCTATGCTGCCGGTGAGGTTACCGGAGGCGTACACGGCGCAAACCGTCTTGGTGGAAATGCCGTTGCAGACTTCACTGTATTTGGCAGAATTGCCGGACAGCATGCTGCAGCCAACCTTGGCACTGCACAGGGGAGCAGCACTGCTGAGACAACTGCAAGTGCCACAGCTGAAACCAAAAAAGCTGCTTAATAAAATGATTTGACAACTGGAATGTCATAAAAGCGGACTGTCGCATGAGCGGTGGTCCGCTTTTAAAATCTCATATTTTTGTGACGCCTTTCCAGCGATTCCTGTCTGTTAGGATGAAAAGAGATGAAGAGAGTAGTAAAAAAAGCAGATAATCAAAATAGACGTAAGGGAGTAGTTCGCTTTCATGGAAGATAAAGACATCATCGACCTCTACTGGAGTCGATCGGAAGATGCCATACCTGAAACAGAAAAAAAGTATGGAAAATACTGTAAATATATCGCCGGAAACATTCTCAAAAATCCGGAGGATACAGAAGAGTGCCTGAATGATACGTGGCTCAGCGCCTGGCATGCCATGCCGGAAGCAAGACCCTCATTTTTAAAGGCATTTCTCGGAAAGATATCCAGAAATCTTGCGCTTAATAAATACGAAGAAATACATGCTAAAAAGCGTGGCGGCGGAGAAATTCCGATGCTCCTTGATGAACTTCAGGAAACATTGCCCGGGAAATCTGACGTTGAAGGAATTGTGGACCAACAGGCTCTGATACATGTACTGAATCAGTTTCTCTCCGGACTGAAGGCAGAGGAGCGAAAGATTTTTGTCCGGCGTTACTGGTATTGTGCTTCGATAAAGGAAATCGCCGGACAGTATGCGTTAAGTGAAAGCAAGGTCAAAATGACGTTAAAAAGAAGCCGTGATAAGCTCAGGGCAGAACTCATAAAAGGGGAAATTGCGATATGACAAGACAGGAAAAACTGCTGGATGCGATGGGAAAGATCGATGACCGTTACATAGAAGAAGCTGCGCCTCCGGAAGACAACGCTCCTGTCCTCCACATACCAAACCGCAAAACGTCACACTTCAGGAGACAGGTATGGACTGCAGCCGCTACAGTTATCGTGGTACTCGGGTCCGGTATCGCGATTCATACCATAAAGCAGGCCAAGGTGAATGCTTACCGCTCCGAGCTTGCCGCCGGCATAGAAACAGAAACTTCCCCGGATCTCACTGAAGCAGCTCCGGAAATCCGAAGTAAAGCAGCAGCCAGGACAAAGGACAGCGCAGCGTTATCCATTGGCAATCCATGGATGGATTTTTCTACACTCGAGGAAGCAGAGCAGAGTGCCGGTATAACAATCGAGGCACCGGATGCATACGGTTCGTATACCTCGCTTACATACCGTGCGATACCCGGTGAGACTCTGGAAATCCTTTACTTAAGTCCCGGTCCCGCTGGTCAGGAGGGCTTCCGGATCCGGAAATCCCTTAGCTCCGATGACATCAGCGGAGATTACACAAGCTATGATGAGGAGAAAACACTTACACTTGAAGGACATGATGTGACGCTTCGGATGAAGGATGGCAAAGTTGGAAATGCAATCTGGTCTGCAAAAGATGGTGACGGCAAAACAACATACAGCTACGCGGTCGATGCCGGGCAGGAAGCATTCACAGAGGAAGACATGCTCGAGCTGATCCGGAAAATCAGCTGAACGTCACTGGTCGCGCAAAAAGCAGACGATCCAAATAGCCCGCCATGTCGTGAAAGAGAACAGGAGGTGGAATCATGAAGAAACAGCAGTTTAAACCGATGCAGGATCCGCTCAAGACCTTGTACTTGTATAAGAAACTCCACTTTGGAAGGAAAGCTTCAAAACGCCGGGTGCTTATAGTGGCGGGTGCTGTACTGCTGCTCGCGATGGGATGTCTCAATGCCTGCGGTGCGGGCGCAAAGACGACCCAAAGCTTCCGGCAGGAGTTAAGCGCAATTTCGCCGGAGGCGGACACTTCCCGAGGTGAGGCATCCATGAGCGGAGACATGGCGCCAGGTACATCCGGCTTAAAAGCCGCTTCGGTTCATCCGTCTCCATATCCCGGGGCTTCCTCCGGCACCCCGGCACATGGGGAAGGCTCTTTGGAGGATACTGAAGGAGAAGCTTTGATGGAAGACTCTTCGGAGTATTTGACGGGAGCCACCGGTGAAGCTTCAGATGCAGACAACGGCGCGGTCGACACCAATGAAATCCGCCCGGATCGGAAGCTCATCCGAAACGCCGATCTTTCCTTTGAAACGGATGATTTTGATGCCTTTCTTTCGGATATTTCGTCGGAAACCAAGGCACTGGGAGGCTATATTGAGAGTTCGGATATCCAGGGTACAGAAGAGCAGGCGGCAAGCACCTATGCATCTACGGACCGGTACGCAGCCTTCACTCTGAGGATACCGTCCGAGAAGCTGGACAGCTTCCTAATGTTTGCATCCGGTAAAGCGCATCTCACACGGAAAACAGAAAATACACAGGATGTCACGCTTCAGTATCATGACATCGAGTCCAGGAAAAAGGCACTGACCGCAGAGCAGGATCGTCTCCTTGAGCTTATGGCGCAGGCAGAGTCCATGGATGCAGTGATTGCGATCGAGTCCCGGCTAAGTGACATTCGCTACCAGCTCGAGTCACTGGAATCCAACCTCCGGCTGTATGACAATCTGGTGCAATACTCGACTGTGACGCTCAGCGTAAAAGAAACTCGTGCCTTTACAACCGGTACGGGCGATCGTCTCCAGGACCGGATCCGGGAGGGGCTCAAGGAAAATACCGGAGCGCTGGTCTCTGATGCGGTAAACCTTATGGTAAGCATCATCACGCATCTTCCGCAGATCCTCGTCACGCTCGCGGCTGTCGCGGTATTTGCATTCGCAGGGAAAAAAATCCGGAAAAAGCATTTGATGAGGCGGAAGCAGCAGGATAATGACGCCGCTCCGCAGGCTCCTGATGCGAATGCCTCTGCCTCTGATGACACTCCAAAGGCATGATGACCTGACAGACCTGGAAGCTCCTGCCAAAGGTGCCCGGGTTGCGCATCCAGGGAAAATGTGCTATGGTATGGGAAAATGAGCCTTGAGCGGAAGGAGATATTTTAGGTTAAAGCAAGGCTCATTAGCGCCAGGACCGTAATTGGTTGACGAGGATGACAGTGATCGAAAGACTCGGCGGATACTGTCACGGAGTAGTGAATCGACAGAGAAAACAGAAAAAGCGGAATCAAAACCGTAACAGAAGGTTTCTCACTCACAGTATATGAAATTCCGGCAGGATAAAAGGGCAGAGCAGTACTCTGCTTATTTAAAGTCGGCTTATTTAAGGCTTACGCATGTACGCATTTTTGATCGAGAGCCGCACCGGGATTTCACATTGTGAGAGGAGAATTTTTTTATATGTGTGGAATTGTTGGATATATTGGTAACGAGCAGGCTGCACCGATCCTTCTGGACGGACTGTCAAAGCTTGAGTACAGAGGCTATGACTCCGCCGGTATTGCCGTAAGAGACAACGACAATGAAATCAAAATTGTAAAAGCCAAGGGACGCCTCAAGGTGCTGTCAGATAAAATCAACGGCGGCGCATCTTTAAAAGGTACCGCAGGCATCGGACATACCCGCTGGGCTACCCACGGCGAGCCTTCGGAAACCAATGCGCACCCTCATATCAGCTTTCATCATACCGTAGTTGGTGTCCACAACGGCATCATTGAAAATTTCCAGGAAATCAAAGAAAAGCTTCTGAAAAACGGATACGAATTTTATTCGCAGACGGACACCGAGATTGCAGTCAATCTTGTGGATTATTATTATCAGAAATACAAGCTTGGACCAGTAGACGCAATTTCCCGCGCCATGATACGATTCCGCGGATCCTATGCGCTTGAGTTCATGTTCCAGGATCATCCGGGCGAGCTTTACGCGGCACGGAAGGATGCACCGATGATCATCGGCACGGCAGAGGGTGAGAGCTATATTGCCTCCGATGTACCGGCAATCCTTAAATACGCAAGGAAGGTCTACTATATCGACAATGAAGAAATCGCCAAGATTACCCCGGGAAAGGCTGAATTTTTTAACATTGACCAGGAACCTGTAGAGAAGGAGCTTGTCGAAATCCATATGGATGCTCAGGCTGCAGAAAAGGGCGGATTTGAGCATTTCATGATGAAGGAAATCCATGAGCAGCCCAAGGCGGTGAGCGACACAATTCATTCCGTAGTAAAAAACGGCGCTCTGGATTTCAGCGCGATTGGACTCAGTGATGATGACCTCCGCAGGGTGAGTCAGATCTACATCGTTGCCTGCGGTTCTGCTTATCACGTTGGTGTGGTCAGCCAGTATGTGCTGGAAGGTCTTGCCAGGATCCCTGTTAGAGTAGAGCTTGCATCAGAGTTCCGCTACCGGAATCCGATTCTTGACCCGGACGGACTGGTGATTATTATAAGCCAGTCGGGAGAAACCGCCGATTCTCTTGCTGCGCTTCGTGAGGCTAAAAAGCGGGGACTCAGAACGCTTGCCATTGTGAATGTTGTCGGTTCGTCCATTGCACGGGAAGCGGATCATGTCTTCTACACGCTGGCCGGTCCGGAAATTGCTGTTGCCACAACCAAGGCATACAGCACGCAGCTGATCGCCGGATATGCACTTGCCATCGAGTTTGCAAGAGTACGAGGACAGATTGATAGTCTGCGATATGCGGAACTGATTTCCGCAATGGAGGCACTCCCGGAGCAGATCAGCAAGATCCTGGAGGATAAGGAGCGGATCCAGTGGTTTGCTTCCAAATACGCCAACGCACAGGATGTATTTTTCATCGGCAGAGGCATTGACTATGCCATCGGACTGGAAGGCTCCCTGAAGCTTAAGGAAATCAGCTACATCCATTCCGAAGCGTATGCGGCAGGAGAGCTTAAGCATGGGACCATCAGTTTGATTGAAAAGGGCACCCTTGTCGTCGGAATCCTGACACAACCGGAGCTTTTTGAAAAGACCGTTTCCAACATGGTCGAAGTCAAGAGCCGTGGCGGATATCTGATGGGACTCACTACTGATGGTAATTATAATATAGAAGATACCGCAGATTTTACCGTATATGTTCCGTCCACTGACCCTTATTTTGCGACAAGCCTTGCCGTTGTACCGCTGCAGCTTCTAGCATACTATGTCAGCGTCGCTAAGGGACTTGATGTTGATAAACCAAGAAATCTCGCAAAATCTGTCACCGTAGAATAAGTTAAATATAGTCTGACGTGCTTGATCGTTTAGAAAATATGAAACGATGAAGCGCCTTGGAGCAAAATAGTTACACCATTCACTTAGACGACTGATACAGACTGATACATAAGAGATCCGAATGCTTTTTGCTGCCGGGTCTCTTATATTTATGTACGCGTTATCGATCATTTGTAATATATAATATTCCAGCCGAAAGGCTGTGATACATGTATACATTGTGCAATTATTCATATTCAAGGGAACTGGCAGAGATTCTTTTCTTGTGTAAGAATGACAATTATTTAACGTATAACTATTAATTTTTTATAAAAAAACATGCATTTATTCCTGTGCATTCATTGCTAATTTATTGTTCTTTTATAAAAAATTGGTTATAATACACAATGTCTATTAAATTTTTGGAGGTATACATATGGGTGTTTCCACTTTTAAAGGTGGCGTCCATCCTTATGACGGCAAGGATCTTGCGAAGGATCAGCCTATCGTAGAGATCAAGCCCGAGGGACTCATGGTATTCCCGCTTTCTCAGCACATCGGTGCCCCGGCGAAGCCAATCGTAGCCAAGGGTGACCATGTTCTGGTCGGTCAGAAGATCGCGGAAGCAGGCGGGTTTATTTCCGCTGTTGTAATTTCCTCGGTTTCCGGTACCGTAAAGGGTATCGAAAAGAGACTTACAGCCGGCGGTACCATAGCTGACGCTATTATCATCGAAAACGACAAGCAGTATGAGACGATTCCGGGTTTCGGCGAAAAGAGAGATTATACAAAGCTCTCCAGAGACGAAATCGTAAGCATTGTAAAAGAAGCAGGTATTGTCGGACTTGGCGGTGCCGGTTTCCCGACCAATGTAAAGCTCATGCCAAAGGACATCAATAAGATTGACTATTTCCTCGTAAACGGAGCGGAATGTGAGCCATATCTCACATCTGACTACAGAGATATGATGGAAACTCCAGAGGAAATCATCGGCGGTCTGAAGGTTGTGCTCTCGATCTTCCCTAATGCCAAGGGTAAAATCTGCATTGAGGATAATAAGCCGGAAGCCATTGCCAGACTCTCGGAGATGGTAAAGGATGAGCCTAATATCGAGGTGCTCGGACTCAAGACCAAGTATCCGCAGGGTGGTGAGCGTCAGCTGATTTATGCAGTTACAGGACGAAAGATCAATTCTTCCATGCTGCCAGCCGATGCCGGTGTTGTTGTGGACAATATTGATACCATCGTTGCAATCTATGAGGCAGTATGTCTTCAGAAGCCTCTGGTACGTAAGATCCTTACGGTAACAGGTGATGCCGTTGCGCACCCCGGAAACTTCCGTGTACCACTTGGCACCAACTATCAGGAAGTCATTGCTGCCGCAGGCGGATTTAAGGTTGCTCCGGAAAAGATCATCTCCGGTGGTCCGATGATGGGGATCCCTCTGTTTAAGCTGGACATCCCGGTTGCTAAAAACTCAAGCTCGATCCTTGCGTTCCAGCATGATCAGGTTTCCGCAGAGCCGACAACCGCATGTATCAACTGCGGCCGCTGTGTAGCAGCTTGTCCGGAAAATCTGATGCCGACACTTATGATGAAGGCAGCTCTTTCCAAGAACAGTGCAAAATTTGAAGCACTCTATGGTATGGAGTGTATCGAGTGTGGATGCTGCTCTTATGTTTGTCCTGCCAAGAGACCACTTACACAGGGCTTTAAGCAGATGAAGAGACGTGTCAACGGCGAGAGAAGAGCAGCCGCTGCCAAAGCTAAGGCCGAGGCTGCTAAAAAGGCTCAGCAGGAAGAAGCTAAAAAGGCAGAGGAGGTAAAGAAGTAATGGAAAACACAAAGCTTTTAAATCTTTCCGCCAATCCTCATATCCGTGACAACATCACGACCTCCTCAATCATGAGAGATGTAGTAATCGCAATGATCCCTACAACCATCTACGGTGTATTGCAGTGGGGACTCAATGCGGCACTTGTTGTGATTTTTACCATCGCCTTTGCGGTACTCTCAGAGTATGTATACGAGAAGGCAATGAAGCTCCCGATCACCATCGGTGACTGGTCAGCAGCTGTAACCGGACTGATCCTTGCACTGAACTGTCCTCCGGACATTCCTGTATGGATTCCCTGCCTCGGTGCTGTATTTGCCATCATTGTCATCAAGCAGCTCTATGGCGGACTTGGTCACAACTGGATGAACCCGGCACTTGGTGCAAGATGCTTCCTGCTGATTTCATTTGCGGGCAAGATGACATCCTTTACACCGGTTGGAGCAGATACCTTTTCTGGTGCAACTGCACTGGCTGTACTCAAGGCAGACCATGGTGCAACTGTAAGCCTTGTTGATGAGTTTATCGGTCGGATCCCCGGTACCATTGGTGAGGTTTCTAAGATTTGTCTTCTGATCGGTGCTGCATATCTGATCATCCGTAAGGTGATCTCTCCGAAGATTCCTTGTGTATACATTGCAACGGTTGCAGTATTTACCTTCCTCTTTGGAGGCTTTAACCTGATGTTCACTCTGGAAGAGATCCTGGGCGGCGGTCTGATTTTCGGTGCGTTCTTTATGGCAACCGATTATGTGACATCACCGATTACACCTAATGGCCAGATTGTATTTGCAATCATCCTTGGCATCCTGACAGGTCTTTTCCGACTGTTCGGCGGTTCCGCAGAGGGTGTATCCTATGCGATCATCCTGACCAATATTCTGGTACCGGCGATCAATAGCGTAACGATTCCAAAGGCATTCGGAAAGGAGGGCAGCAAATCATGAAAAAGGATTCATTTGTAAGAGATGCCCTTGTTCTGACTCTCATTACACTGGTAGCAGGTTTTCTGCTCGGCGGTGCGTATGGCATGACCAAGGACCGGATTGAGGAAATCAATAATAAATCCACCATGGAAGCCTATGCCCAGGTTATCCCGGCAGACTCCTATGATGACGAAGCTTACGCTGATGCACTTAAGCAGGCCACAGATGATGGCACGATTGCAGCAAATCATGCAGGCACAAAATTTTACTCCGTTGTAGCAGCCAAGGATGCCTCCGGTAACGAAATTGGTTATATCGTAAAGGCCTCCAATGCCGGATACGGCGGAGATGACATTGTTGTCGTAGGTGTCTCTCCGGATCTTAAGATCACCGGTATTTCCTTCCCGGAAGCACTTCCGGAGACTGCTGGTCTTGGACAGAAGGCAACCGAGCCCGCATTCTATGAGCAGTTTGCCGGTAAGGGTATGAACCTGTCCGTTAAAAAGGGCGGTGGAGCAGGAGAGGATGAAATTGATGCCATCTCTGGCGCAACCATCACATCCACGGCAGTTACAAATTCTGTAAATGCTTCTACAGAATTTGTACAGGATTATATCTTAAATAAAAAGTAAAGAAGGAGGAGACGGATATGAACAAATATGTTGAACGTATTTACAACGGTATCATCAAAGAGAACCCTACCTTCGTAATCATGCTTGGTATGTGTCCTACGCTGGCTACTACAACCAGTGCCATCAATGCAATTGGTATGGGACTTTCCACTACGGCCGTTCTCGTGTTTTCCAACCTGCTGATTTCAGCTCTGAGACATGTGATTCCGGATCGCATGAGACTGCCCGGCGAGATCGTCGTAGTAGCTTCTCTGGTAACCATCGTGCAGATGCTGATCCAGGCCTATGTACCAAGCATTTATTCCGCTCTTGGTATCTACATCCCGCTGATCGTAGTGAACTGCATCATCCTGGGACGTGCAGAGGCTTATGCCCTTTTTAACCCGCCACTGCTTTCTTTCTGTGACGGTCTCGGTATGGGACTTGGATTTACCTTTGCACTGACTGTACTTGGTTCCATCCGTGAACTGCTTGGTGCCGGATCCATTTTCGGCTTCCAGTTCATCCCGGAGGCATACCATATCAGTATCATGGTTCTGGCTCCCGGAGCATTCCTTGTACTGGCTGTACTTACTGCAATCCAGAACAAGCTGAAACTGCCATCCGCAACCAACGGTGATGCTGAGAATCCGGAGTTCGTATGCAGCGGAAACTGCATGGGCTGCTTCGCAGAGAGCGAGGAAAAGGCTCAGGCTCCTGTAAAGAAGGAGGCTTAAGCACATGGTACATCTTTTACTGATTGCAATTAAATACTCACTGGTATCAAACGTCGTTCTGAGCCAGTTCCTTGGTATCTGCGCATTCCTTGGTGTTTCCAAGAAGGTGGATTCCTCCAAGGGTATGGGCGCCGCAGTTATCTTTGTTATCTGCCTTGCATCCTTTGTAACACATCTGATCTACATCGCATTTCTCAGTGCGACCAGTCCTCTGTGTAAAGCTCTGGGACTTAAGGATGGCCTGGAATATCTTAATACCATTGTATTTATCCTGGTTATTGCCGCACTGGTTCAGTTTGTTGAGATGTTTATGAAGAAAAATATGAAGGGTCTCTATGATGCCCTTGGTGTTTATCTTCCTCTGATCACTACCAACTGCGCTGTACTCGGTGTTGCTCTTAATAACGTATCCTATGGATACAATATGGCAGAGTGTATCGTTTACGGTCTTGGTATTTCCATTGGATTTGCACTTGCACTGATTCTGATGGCAACAATCCGTGAAGATATCATCGAAGGAAATGACAAGATTCCACATTCCTTCCAGGGATCTCCGATCGTTCTGATTACAGCTTCCCTGATGGCGATTGCATTCTTTGGATTCAGCGGACTGATTTAAGGAGGTAGTAGAGCATATGGTAACATTTATCGTTGTCGCTGCCGCCCTCGTCGGTGC
>DJXY01000217.1 GCA_002449915.1 Oribacterium sp. UBA6992 | reverse complement strand
TACTGCATGGAACCAGCATAGATAAAGAGCCCCATGGCAAAGCTCCAGAGGACTCCGTATCCGTGATTAGAAAGCAGGATGCCAAATCCCATACCCAGTACAATATAGCCAGCCATAATTGGCAGTGATTTGATAAAAGCAGATCTGATCACACGCCTTGTCATAATACATCCTTTCCTTTTGCAAAAATATCCAGATAACTCTTAAGGACCGGTGCTATAAGCGGATCCTCCGGATGATAAAAGTGCCGCTGGTTAATAAGAAACCCATGAGGATCGCTGCGGATCACTGCACGATACTGTGAGGGAGAGATATGCATAAATTCCCGGAATCTGCTGTTAAAATTTTTAAGATCCGGGAAACCATTGTCCAGTGCTACATCAGTGAGAGTAAGAGTCTCATCCTTGAGACTGTAGAGCGCATTGGATATACGGAGACGGATCAGATAATCATGAAATCGTATTCCCAGTGTTTCCTTAAAGAGCGTGGAAATATACGTTCGGTTATATTGGGTAAGAGATGCAAGATCATCCAGAGTGATTTTTTCCGCAAAATGTTCCTGCATATATTTTGTCATGATACGAATTGCCTGCTTATGCAGTTCATCCTCCTTATGATACGAAGAGATTGTCTGGGGTACTTCCTCTACAAGCAAGGCAGCTATCAGATCGATAAGCGCCCGGGAGCGAAATACGCTGAGTCTGTCCAATTTTGCAAGAGAAAGATACAGGGAGGCTGCGTAGTAACGAAGCTTTTTTGCCGTTAATGTATTGCGGCTTTTATAATCGGTCACATATATAAAACGGTAGCTTTGACCTTGTTCCAGTAAAGGCTTAAAAGCTTCCTGTGGGATGTGAATGACAAGAGCTGCAGTTTTATCCATAAGGCTGTAGGAAGCATGACCGACGCCTGGATTGATCAGGATCATATCTCCGCTTTCCAGGGTGAAATAATCATTACCGCGGACAAATTCCGCACTGCCGGTGAGGACGATATTCAGTTCATATTCATTTTCATGCCAGTTATAACGATAATTTCTGAGCTGATGCACATAGGCATTTACGGAAATGTCGCTTTCTGACCATTCACGTTGGTAAATGAGATCCATGGGATTTACCTTTCAAAACATATCATCCTTTTATCATTATCAAAATCCAAACTTTTTACCGGTTCCGGATATTTGAATGCAAATTTTCAATAGTACCGATTATAACGCTTAATATTTTTAAAGCAAATAGGAAATCGAAGGAATAAAGTGGAGGATTATGACTGGAAAATGATCCATTCCTATGGATAAGAACAGGCAAAATATTTGGATGAATTATGCAGGATGTGCGTCTTAAATTACTTAAAATGAGTGAACAATCAGGAGAGAGAAACATTCAGCCATAATATTTTCAACGATTTTTCCAGGAAATGCTGATATCCTGTATCCATCATTCACCGGAATCACTCGGAAAACATTTATTCACAGGGGGCTTTATGAATACTCAGCTAATGATTTGTCTCGTGATCTTTGTGCTCACATTGATCAGCTACATTCACAATAAAATACCAATTTTGCTCAGTGTTATCGTTTATACTATGACTGTATTCCCTTGTTTCTGAGAAATGTAAGCCGGGAAAGACGTGATGTTTCGGCGGGCTGTTTTGCCAGAAAGGATTTTATTTATGAAAATTACAGATGTAAAGCTCAGATTTGCCAAGCATTATCTTTTTGTGGAAATCTATACGGATGCCGGGATCAAAGGCTTGGGCGAAGCCGGAAACTGGGGATTTTTAAGCTCCACAGCGGATGCGATCCGAAAGTTCACTCCATATCTGATTGGTAAGGATCCTTTTAATATTGAAGATATCGGTCAGAATCTGTACCGAGCCGTTTATTTCCGTGGATCCGTAATTATGAGTGCCATTTCGGCGATTGATATTGCCTGCTGGGATATTAAAGGTAAGGCGCTGGGGGTACCGGTGTATCAGCTTCTTGGTGGTAAAACCAGAAACAAGGTACGCTGCTATGCGTCTGTAATGAAGCACAGTACAGATCTCAATGTACTGATAGATGAGTATAAAAAGCTGCAGGATCAAGGCTTTAATGCCGCTAAAATTTTTGTCAATGGTCCGCAGAAATCTGCTAATAACGGATTTGATGAGTTCTTTTCCGGCAGAGTGGAGGATGAGCTTGAGAAGGTAAGGGTTATCCGGGAAGCAGTAGGTGCGCATTTCGATTTTATCCTTGAAAATCACCGCGGCATGACAGTGCCGGAGGCCATTGCTTTTGGAACAGAGGTTTCCAGGTATCGTCCGATGGTACTGGAGGATCCGGTGACGCCGGACAATGTGGATACCATGGCTCTTGTGGCTTCCAAGATCTCCGTGCCAGTTGCAACAGGTGAACGCTTTATTAACATAAAGGAATATGAGCAGGTGATCCGCAGAAATGCTGCACAGTATCTGCGTCCGGATGTCTGTGCTATGGGTGGGATTACAGCGGCGAAAAAGGTTGCGGCTATCGCCGAAGCAAGCGATGTACTGATTATCCCGCATAATCCGCTCGGGCCGGTGTCTACAGCAGCCTGCCTCCAGATTTGTGCGTCTATTCCAAATCTCGGGATCCAGGAACTTCCTGGTTTCTGTCTGAATGGAGCAGAGGATCGGATGGTGAAGGAACCGCTCCGCTTTAAGGATGGCTTTATGGAGATTCCCGAGGCACCCGGCATCGGTGTGGAACTGGCAGATGACGCAGAGGAGTTGTATCCGGCAAAGGAGCGGGGTAGCAATACCGCTTTCCGGTATTTTGACGGCTCGGTAAAGGACTGGTAATAACGTGTTTTAAAACATAAGGAAGCTCTTGTTTTTTTAATATACATATCTTTTTTGAAAATTCTGTGTTAAGATACTCAAGTATTTTTTGATGAAGATTTTTAAGCTGATCAGGAAACCCTGGTCAGCTTTTTTGTAGGAGAATATTGCTATATGACATTTCAAGAACTAGGTTTACAGAGAGACATTCTTAGTGCGGTGGCAAAGGCCGGATATAAGGAGCCGTCCTCGATACAGGAAAAAGCGATCCCGGAGATGCTGGCAGGGAGAGATATGATTGCGACGGCACAGACGGGCACCGGAAAAACAGCTGCATTTGCACTGCCGATTCTTAACAAGCTGGAGGTAAAGCGCCCTTCCGAAATCCGTGCGCTGGTTTTGACTCCGACGAGAGAGCTTGCCATTCAGATCCTGGAAAACTTTAAACGTTATGGCAGATACCTTAAGCTGCGTACGGTTTGCATCTATGGAGGCGCAAAGCAGGGACCGCAGCTTGCGGCGCTCGCCAATGGATGCGATATCCTTGTGGCAACACCGGGACGTCTTATGGATTACATGGGGCAGGGTATTGTGTCATTGGAGAATATTAATACGCTTGTACTGGACGAAGCCGATCGTATGCTGGATATGGGATTTATCACAGACATCCGGAAAATTGTGAAGCAGGTGCCAGAAAAACGCCAGACGGTTATGTTTTCTGCTACGATGCCAAAGGAAATTGAGAAGCTGGCAGAGGAGCTTTTAAAGGATCCAGTCCGCATTGAAACCGCTCCGGTATCCAGTCCGGCAGATACTGTTCTGCAGAAAATCTGCTTCATGGAGCATGCGGATAAAAAGCTTGCGCTGGGAAGCTTTTTACGGCAGGAGGATGTAAAAAAATCCATTGTTTTTACAAGAACCAAGCATGGAGCGGATCGTCTGGTGCGGGAGCTTAAAAAGCAGGGGATTGAATCTGTTGCGATTCATGGAGACAAGACGCAGGGACAGCGCCAGAATGCTCTTGAGCATTTCCGGTCCGGCAAGATTAAGGTGCTGGTAGCAACAGATGTGGCGTCTCGTGGCATAGATATCCCAAAAATCACGCATGTGTTTAATTATGATCTGCCGGAGGAAGCAGAGTCATATATTCACAGAATCGGACGTGCCGGCAGAGCCGGAGCGGAAGGTGAAGCGATCACACTTTGCTGCGAGGATGAGATGGAGAGACTTTATGATATTGAGAGACTGACACGCAGGGAGATCCCCGAGATAGAGACGGAGTGGTCTGTCGCGTTGGAGAGGAAGAAAAAGGCGGAACCGGCAGCAAAACCCTTAAGAGGCAGAAGAAACGTAAGTAAAAAAGTAAGTAAAGTTCATGGAGAGCGTCCGGGATCGGACAGAATGGCAATGCCGCGTGGAAGCAAAGCGGAAAAGCCGCGATTCCGGCATAAAAAGGCGTCTCTAAGGCAGTCTGTCGATGGCGGAAAACATTTCCAGAGCAGAGCTTCAAAACCCATACAGAAATCATCGCAAAAGAAAACCGCATGACTGCCAGGATGGGATTGCATCGTGTAGAAGCGCATTGGAAGGTTACAGAAGAAGGTAACAGAAGGACAAAATAGAACAAAATAAAAATAATTTTTATTTACCAAAAACACTTGTAAATTATCTCTTTCGTGATATCATAAAGGTGTCAAGAAAAATAAGTCGATGGAAGTTCATCCGACGAGAAAAGATGAACAAAAACAGAGACAAAGTGCAGGGGAAGTACCTGCGAAACTAAACTGCAGAAAGTATGAGGTACAAAGCGATGATTCCAACAGATTCAGTCGTTAATATCCTCACTGCCAGATAAGAGAAAAATACAAATGTGAGATTCTGGTGAACCGTCAATTCATCCAGAGATCGATCGAGATAAGAAGTGAATCTTCAGATTATTTCTCAAAGCTGGTGAGTTGGGGATATTAGAAAAGACCGGTGAAAAGAAATAATCTATTTATCGATAATATCGTAAAGAAGGTATCTGAAATATAAATAGAAATCTACAGAAAGAGGTACAAACCAAAGTTCTGAGTAGAGACAACTGAATAGAGACTTAAGCAGGATTTCATTTAAAAATCCACAAAATCTACGAAAGAAGGTACAAACCGAAGTACTAGATAGTGTAATTTAATGAAGTAAGCGCTCAAAGAGGTATCTGGTGAAAGCAGGTACCTCTTTTTTTGTGTGCCCGGCGGGCACGCGCTATTACTTTTCACTCGCTATGGTTTTTGGTCAGGTTTTTAGATCTTCGCCTTTTTTGGACAGTGCAAGTGGCGATGCGTTTGCACATGAGTCGGAGCGGGTATGAGCTTTTGAAAATGAAGTGAAATCAGGACGGCTAAGTGATATGATAATGGAGTATCACAAGGATAATGAGACCTTACAGAGGAGACGGATATGAAGCAAAAGGAAACGATGGAACACAAGGCAGCTGGTAAAAATGGTGTGCTGCGGATGGCGTTTGTGGTTCTTTCGCTGGTGCTGGAGATTGGACTTCTGGTTTTGTTTTTCTTCCGCCTTAACCAGTATTTCCGCTGGTTTCGGCTGATTACGTTTATTGTAGGATTGCTTCTTGTGCTGGTGATCTACGGACAGCATAAAACCTCCGCGATGAAGATGCCCTGGATCATCTTAATCATGGCGGCGCCTGTGCTTGGTATTACCCTGTATTTTCTGATCGGACTCAATGGATCCACAAGAAAAATGCGGAATCGGTATGAGAAAATTGATGCGCTGCTGTTTCCGGTTTTACATGGCAGGAAGGAAACCTTGGAGGCACTCGAGCAGAGAGATCCGGATGCAGGCGCAATTGCTGATTATATCAATCATTATGCCCACTATCCGGTGTGGCAGAATACGGATGTTACCTATTATAATGATGCGGCAGATGGGCTTGAGGCGCAGCTGAGAGACCTGAAACGTGCGGAGCAGTTTATTTTTATGGAGTACCATGCCATAGAGGATAAGGAATCCTGGCGCCGGATTGAGGAGGTTCTGGTGGACCGAGTACATGCAGGGGTCGAGGTACGGGTCTTTTATGATGACATGGGATCCATCGGATTTATCAATACGGATTTTACCAAGAAGATGGAGCGTCTTGGAATCCAGTGCCGGGTGTTTAATCCCTTTGCACCGGGTCTTAATATTTTCCTTAATAACAGAGATCACCGTAAAATCACAGTGATCGACAATAAGATCGGATTTACCGGTGGGTATAATCTTGCAAATGAATATTTTAATCTGACACATCCGTATGGTATGTGGAAGGATACGGGCATACGTCTTGAAGGAGATGCGGTGCAAAGCCTCACGCTTACATTCCTGGAAATGTGGAATGCCGTTCGGGATACGGATAAGGATGATCCTAATGCGGCAAGATTTATTACACAGTATGATTATCATGCGGCGCAGCATGGTTTTGTACAGCCATATGCGGACAGTCCGATGGATGATGAGCATGTGGGTGAGAATGTTTATATCAGCATGGCTGACAAGGCAGACCGCTATTGCTATTTCATCACTCCGTATCTGATTATTACAGATGAGATGAATCATGCGCTTGGGCTTGCAGCTAAAAGAGGCGTGGATGTCAGGATTATCACACCGGGAATCCCGGATAAGAAGCTGGTATATCGTGTGACACGCTCCTTCTACAATGGACTGGTACGAAACGGTGTCCGTATCTATGAGTGGACGCCCGGGTTCTGCCATGCCAAGATGAGCATCGCAGATGATAAAATGGCAACCTGCGGAACCATCAACCTGGATTACCGCAGTCTTTACCATCATTTTGAGAATGGCTGCTTCCTCTATGACTGCGATGCTGTCCATAAGATGAAGGAGGACTTTGATCAGATGTTTACAGAATGCCGTGAGGTGACGGCATATTACCGTTCTGAGCGCAGCAACGGCAGACGACTTCTGGATCTATTTCTGCGTCTGTTTGCGGAATTAATGTAATTCGCGGAATTATTGTAACAGGCTGCGGTAGACACGGAAGGCGGAAGGCAGAGAGTACTGCTCCTTAAGACTTTTAAGACTTACCAGCAGGATTTTTCCGCACTCATCCGGAGAAGCTGCAGCGTCCGGGATCTGCAGAGGCTCTTGCCGGATGGCATCTGTCAGGGGAGTATTTAAAACATTTTCTGCCATATAAGAGGATGGAGGCACTGGTGCAAGCTCATCCGCGAGAATCTCGTATCCGATCATATGCCATTCTTTATGTGTAAAAATATGCTTTGCCTCCGGAAGGCGTTTTATCCTAAGTGGTGAAAAACCAAGACTTTGGACGTACCGGAGCGCCTCTTTTTCCAGGAGATGTCCTTCAGTATTAGGAAATTCATAGAGACCCGCCAGCAGACCCCGGGCCGGACGTTTCCGTATGGCAATTTTCATGTCATCGTGAATGAGAAATACCGTCCGGTCTTCCACGGTCCGTTGCTTTTTAGGCGCAGTCATCGGATACGTCTGGATCGTTTCATGGCCAAAGGCATGGCAGCAGATGTTTAACGGACATTGCCCGCAGAGAGGTGTCCCATTGGGAATACAGATCATCGCGCCGAGGTCCATGAGCGCCTGATTAAAATCCCCGGCACCAAGAGACGGCATATGCTCCAGAAACCAGGCGGATGCGGACTTTTTTGCAGCATCCGTTTTTATATTTCCGTTGTATTCTGTCAGTCGTGCAAAGATACGCAGCAGATTTCCATCTACTGCCGGGATCCGCTCTCCAAAAGCGATTGATGCGATGGCGGCAGCCGTGTAAGGTCCGATACCTGCGATTTTAAGGAGCTCCTGGCTGTTGTCCGGCATGATACCATGATACTCCTCCATGATCTGGATCGCGCCCTTATGGAGATTCCGTACTCTGGAGTAATATCCGAGACCTTCCCAGTATTTCATGTAGAGATCCTCAGGGGCTTGAGCGAGAGCTGCGATGTCAGGTAATGCATGAAGGAAGCGGCGGTAATAGTCCTTTACAGCCTCGACTCTTGTCTGCTGCAGCATGATTTCTGATATCCAGACATGGTATGGGGTCGGATCCTCGCGCCATGGAAGGCTGCGTCGATGCGTATCATACCAGCGGAGCAGCTGCATGCTGAAATCCTCGTGATGAAGCTCCGGCATATTCATTCGCAACCTCCTTATAAACAAACGATGAGATAAGATATCAAGAATCATATATCTTTTTTGATTGTTACACAATATACTAAGGATAAAGTGCAGGCAATTGGCACAGGGCAGATGAATTTAATAAACGGAAGCGAAGACTATGAAATATAAAATTGAACGGGCGGGTGCAGTGCCGGCGTATCTGCAGCTTTATCATCAGATCAGAAAGGATATTACCGAGGGGGCATACCGCCTTGGGGACAAGCTTCCGTCCAAACGGATCCTTGCGGAAGAAACCGGCATCTCGGTGATTACGGTGGAACATTGCTATGACCTTTTAACCGAGGAGGGCTATATTGAGTCGCGGGAGCGCAGCGGCTATTTTGCAGCATATCGGGAGGGAGATCTGTTTTCCATGCCGTTGGAATCAGAAACAGCGCAGGAAACACATGAGGATCCGGGACGCGATGGTAGGTTTGAGATCCGGGAGGCGGCGGAGGACCGGAGAGAAGCATTCCCCTTTTCCATCCTGGCGAGAACCATGCGCAGGGTGATTACGGAATACGGCGACAAAATTCTTGTAAAATCTCCTAACAACGGAGTCCCGGAGTTAAGGGAAGCCATCAGCCAGTATCTCAGGAGAAGCCGCGGCATCATGGTAAAGCCGGAGCAGCTGGTGATTGGTTCCGGTGCGGAATATCTCTATACAATCATTGTGCAGATGCTTGGGAGTGAGCGGATTTTCGGATTGGAAGCTCCTTCTTATGATAAGATTCGTAAGGTGTATGAAGCAAGCGGAGTCAAGTGCGACATGTTAAAGCTGGGGAAGGAGGGAATCCGCTCCGGAGAGCTTAAGAGGACACAGGCCTCGGTACTGCATGTGACGCCGTTTAACAGTTATCCGAGCGGGATCACCGCGAGCGCGTCCAAACGGAACGAGTACATTCGCTGGGCAGAGGAGCGGGGAGGCATCATCATTGAGGACGATTTTGACTCGGAGTTCTCCATGTCCGCCAAGGCGGAGGACACACTGTTTTCGCTGGAACCGGATCATACGGTGATTTATGTGAATACGTTTTCCGAGACAATTGCGCCATCGGTGCGTATTGGCTATCTGATCCTGCCGGAGGCTCTTGCCGGCACGCTTTGGAAGAGAGTTTCCTTTTATTCCTGTACAGTGCCGGTGTTTGAGCAGTATGTGCTGTCAGAGTTTATCCGGGACGGAGACTTTGAGAGGCATATCAACAGGGTGAGGAGACGCCGGCGACAGCGCAGGGAAAGTATGCTATAATCAGAAAAACAACAGGATCGCGAGGAAATGACTATGAAGGTACTTAAAAATGTTGCGGCTGTGTGGACTGCGTGGAAGTGGAGCGGGGAGTTTCTGCGCCTGATGAGTTTGTCCGGCGCGGTTTGTCTTTTGGACCAGCTTTTTAAAAATGCCATTGATACAGAGCCGGAGGAGAATTTTCCGAGGGAAATGCCAGGGACCAAAGGACAGGTCAAGATCATGCGTGTGCATAATCCGGGCTTTTCCCGGGGAAGATTCGGCACATATCCGGAGTTTGTAAAGCTTGTATCCATCACGCTGACAGGCTTTCTTGCAGGGGGGCTGCATGCGCTGACAGTGGAGCACCCGGGGAAATTTCAGCTTCGTAAGCTTGGAATTTCCTTTGTCATCGGCGGGGCACTCTCCAACATTCTTGACAGGGTAAGGAAGGGAAAGGTGACGGATTATCTTAATATCAATCTGCCGTGGTTTAAAAAGCTGGTTGTGAATATTGCGGATCTGTCCATTTACCTGGGCGGAATTTTGTATGTTATCTCCGCCTTTTTAAAGCGTGATGAATGAAACATCTGTGCATAAAGCAGTACGGCATTATGAGATGAGGCATGCACCAGAGGGCACCGGAGAGCTGGGTACCTGCCTCATTTTTGCTTGTCATGCGTAGGTCGATATGATAAAATTCGATTACGTGTGGCCTTTCGCCGCATCATAAGTTTGCAACACATAACGTGCGAAAACGTATGTGAATATTTACAGAAGGAAGATGTTCCAATGAATAAGAAAGTCAAAGGATGCCTGGTGCTGCTGCTGACACTGGCGATTACCGCAGGATTCTGTTTCCTCGGATATGTCGGCGCACCGGATATCAAGCTTGGTCTGGATCTGAATGGCGGCGTTTCGATTACGTACCAGACCGTGGATCCCAATCCGACTGCCGAGCAGATGTCCGATACGGTCTATAAGCTTCAGCTGAAAGCACAGGGATACTCCACAGAAGCACAGGTGTATCAGGAGGGCAGCAACCGGATCAATATTGATATCCCGGGTGCAACGGATGCCAATGAGATCCTGAAGGAGCTTGGAGAGCCGGGTACACTGCAGTTCGCAGATGAAAACGGCAACGTGCTGTTAACAGGTGATGATGTTAAAAATGCGACTGCCGGGATGACTGATAAAAGCGGCTCGAGAGAGTATGTGATCGAGCTTACCTTTACAGATGCCGGTGCTGAGAAATTTGCCCAGGCAACTGCAGACAATGTCGGTAAGCCTCTTTACATTATTTATAATGATGAGGTTATTTCTTCCCCAAATGTCCAGGAGGCAATCAGCGGAGGACAGGCTTCCATTACCGGTATTACAGATTATCAGGAGGCAACCAACATTGCATCTACGATCCGGATCGGTGCTCTGCCGGTACAGCTTACAGAGCTTCGTTCCAATGTAATCGGCGCGACCCTTGGACAGGAGGCCATTTCATCTTCGCTTCGCGCAGGTGCAATCGGACTTGGACTCGTAATGCTGTTTATGATCGCGGTATATCTGCTTCCAGGTCTTGCGGCATCCATTGCTCTTATCATGTATGTCGGGCTGGAGCTTGTGCTTCTGCAGGCATTTGAGGTTACGCTCACGCTGCCCGGTATTGCGGGTATCATCCTGTCAATCGGTATGGCAGTAGATGCCAATGTCATCATCTTTACCCGTATCAAGGAGGAGCTGGGACTTGGCAACAATGTGCATGACGCGATTAAGGCAGGCTACAGCAAGGCGCTGTCTGCGATCCTGGATGGAAATATTACAACCCTGATCGCAGCCGCGGTACTGTATCTGAGAGGCTCCGGTACGGTCAAGGGATTTGCGACAACGCTTGCCATCGGTATTGTGATTTCGCTGATTACCGCGCTGTTTGTTACACGCTCCATCATGTGGTGCTTCTATCAGCTTGGTGCTGAGAATCCCAAGCTTTACGGTGTCCGTAAAAAGGCAAAGATCTTAGATTTTGTAGGCTTCCGCAAAAAGGCATATGCAATTTCTATTGTTTTGATTGCCGCGGGCTTCATCTTTATGGGGGTCAACAAGGCCGGAACCGGAAACTTATTTAACTATGATCTTGATTTCCAGGGAGGTTCCTCAACCAATGTCACCTTTAACGAGGACCTTTCCATGAATGATATCGATGCCAAGGTGATCCCGGTATTTAAGGAAGTGACCGGAGGTGATTCCTCCACACAGGCATCCAAGGTTGCCGGAACCAACGAGGTTATCATCAAGACTCGTACACTGACAACGGAGGAGCGTACCGAGCTGTATGACAAGCTGGTAGACACCTTCGGTGTGGATGAAAACAAGATTACAACCGAAAACATTTCCGGAGCTGTGTCCGTGGAGATGAAAAAGGATGCCGCATGGGCATTTGTCATTGCCATCATCTGTATGCTGATCTACATCTGGGTACGTTTCCGCGATTTCCGCTTTGCATCGGCTTCGGTCATTGCGCTGACGCATGACGTACTCGTGACAGTCGCATTTTATGCAGGTCTCCGCTGGGCTGTTGGCTCCACCTTTATTGCATGTATCCTGACGATTGTAGGTTACTCGATCAATGCGACCATCGTAATTTTTGATCGTATCCGTGAAAACCTGGCAAAGCCGGATGGTCGGAAGGATCTGAAGCTTGCTGTAAATGATGCCGTTTCACAGACGCTGACCCGTTCCATTAATACGTCTCTTACGACATTTATCACCGTACTGGTACTCTTTATCCTTGGAGTGTCGTCCATCCGCGATTTTACCATGCCACTGATGGTTGGTATTGTTTCCGGATGTTGGTCTTCTGTTATGATTGCCGGACCACTCTGGTATGACCTTACCATGATGAATTCCAAAAATAAGGCTGCCAAGACAAAGTCCAGCGGAAAAGAAAAAAAGAAAGCTGGCAGGGTTTCAGGGAAGACAGCGGAAGCTTCCGGGCAGAAGTAAATCTTGACGCAGTTCTTGATATCAGATACGATTAAGTCCGACTCCATCATCGAGCCGGACTTTTTTCTTTTTCATTCATTTTACAAAATGACAGATGCAGTCAGGTTATGCGATCCGGAAAAGCATGATCAGAGCATCTGATTTTATTTGGAAACGAGGAGTAACGTAAAAATTATGAAATATGATATTGTCGCAGAGTATGGGAGAGCCAAATCTGCCCATATGGAAACCGTACATGGCACCATTGAAACGCCGGTCTTTATGAATGTCGGAACCGTCGGAGCAATCAAGGGAGCTGTATCAACTGATGACCTCCGTTGTATCGGGACACAGGTGGAGCTTTCCAACACCTATCACCTCCATGTAAGAACCGGAGATGCCCTTATCAAGCAGTTTGGAGGGCTCCATAAATTTATGAAATGGGATCGTCCGATCCTTACGGATTCCGGCGGATTTCAGGTCTTTAGTCTGGCAGGTACCGGGCGTAAGATTAAGGAGGAGGGTGTGACCTTTCATTCGCATATTGATGGACGTAGGATTTTTATGGGACCGGAGGAGTCCATGCAGATTCAGTCCAATCTGGGCTCAACCATTGCCATGGCCTTTGATGAATGTCCTCCGGCGCTTGCGGAACGCGAATACATCCTGCCCTCAGTTGAGCGCACTACCCGCTGGCTCGAGCGCTGCCGGAAGGAGATGGCAAGGCTCAATGCGCTGCCAGATACCGTAAATCCTCAGCAGCTTCTTTTTGGCATTAATCAAGGGGGTATCCTTGAAGACATTCGTATTCGCCATGCGGACATCATCAGCGGGATGAATCTGGATGGGTATGCCGTCGGCGGTCTTGCGGTCGGAGAAACCCATGAGGAAATGTACCATATCCTGGATGTGGTTGTGCCGCATCTCCCTAGAAAGAAGCCAACCTATCTTATGGGTGTCGGGACACCGGCGAACATCATTGAGAGCGTAGATCGAGGTATCGACTTTTTTGACTGTGTCTACCCTTCCCGCAACGGACGCCACGGACATGTCTATACACATAAGGGCAAGATTAACCTCTTTAATCAGAAGTACGAGCTGGATGCCCGTCCGATCGAGGAGGGATGCAAGTGCCCTGCCTGCGCCGGCTTGAAAAATCCGGATGGGACCTATACCGGCGGATATTCGCGTGCGTATATCCGTCATCTCTTAAAGGCAAAGGAGATGCTTGGTATGCGGCTTTGCGTACTGCATAACCTGTATTTTTATAATCACCTTACAGAGGAAATCCGTGGAGCCATCCGGGGAGGTACCTGGGATGAGTGGAAAAAAGAGGCTCTCAATACCTTAGGAACCTATGATCGTGGAGAAGAGTAAAATATGATGCCAAAGAAGAAACACCGGGAGGATGTACGCAACAGTATCGTGCGTATGATTATTGTAGGTCTTTCTGTATGCCTGCAGATCACGTGGTTTGCTTTGGTAGTTCTCCGTCTCAATGAGAACTACCTTGTGATATCGCTGATCACGAGGCTCGTGACGATACTGGTGGTTCTCGGAATCTTTGGCAAGCATACGGCTCCGGACATCAAGCTCTCCTGGATCCTTTTTATCATGGCACTGCCGATCCTCGGTCTTACGTTTTATCTTTTAAGTAACCGCTCTAATTTTATTAAAACTATGCGCAGGAAATTTGAGCGGATTGACCGGAAGATTAAGGCAGCTTTCCCTGATGATACGGAGGTCTTTTGTGAGCTCAGGCAGGAGAATCCGGAAGTGGCGAATCAGATGTATTTTTTAAAGCATAGCTGTGGGTTTCCTGTGTATCATAATACGGACGTGGTTTACTATAAGGAAGCAATTGATGCGATTATTGCGCAGATAGATGCGTTAAAAAAGGCAGAGAAGTTCATTTTCATGGAGTATCATGCCATCGAGGACAGGCAGGCCTTTCAGCAGATCAAGGATGTGCTGATTGAGAGAGCCCGCGCCGGAGTGGAGGTTCGCCTGTTTTACGATGATGTAGGCTCGGTCGGCTTTATCAATCCGCAGTTCATAAAGGAAATGCGGCAAAATGGTGTTGAGTGCAGAGTCTTTAATCCATTGATTCCGGTTGTGAATCTCTTTATGAATAACCGTGATCATCGTAAAAT